>NZ_JAKCFI010000007.1:300000-575870 GCF_021412625.1 Myxococcus stipitatus
CGCGCTCCGCGTCGAGCGCCTCGGCGATGGCGAGCGCGTCCGGGTTCAGTTCGATGACGGAGCACAGCGGCAGCGGCCCGGTCCGGTCGAGGGAGTGGATGCGTTCCAGGTAGCGCTCGGTGAGCCCGCGCGCGGTGTATCGGCCGGTCCGCATCCCCTCCCGCAGGTCGGCGACGGTGGCCTCGGCGAGCTCGAAGGGCCTGGCGACCTCGGGAGCCGCGCGCGGCTCGGACGAGGCATGCGCGTCCATCGCCACGAGCGCGGTGGCCGCGGCGCTCGTCCCCAGGAAGGCGCGGCGGGTCAGCTCCACGGGAGCACGTGCGGGCACGGTGGGCTTGGTCATGATGGCGGGCAGTAGAGCAGCGCGTCCCGGACGGTCGCAAGCCAGGGGGGCGGCGGCGTGAAATGCCCGTGGCTCCACGCCGCGCCTGTTACGGTGAGTCCTCGCGATGACCTCTCATCTGACGCTGCTGGCGGGCCCCGATGCCCTGCGCCTCATCCGAGAGCGCGGGCTGCGGGGAGAAGACGTCGACGTCGTTCCCGGGGCCTCCGGAGGGCCGAAGTGGCTCGTGCTCGCCGGGTTGGATCGCGCCCTGTTCGGTGACCTGTTCAAGGGCCGGACGCGTCCGCTGCACCTCATCGGCAGCTCCATCGGGAGCTGGCGGCTGGCCTGCCTGGCCCAGAAGGACCCGGTGGCGGCGCTGCGACGCTTCGAGGCGGCCTACATCGACCAGCGATACCCGCCCAAGCCGCCCCCCTCGCTGGTGAGCGAGACGAGCGAGCGGATCCTCGACGCGCTGCTGGGGGACGAAGGCGTGGAGGAGATCCTCCATCACCCCTGGGCGCGGCTCCACGTCGTCACCGCCTTGTGTCGGGGGGCCGTGGGTGTGGAGCAGCCCCAGGTGCAGATGCTGGGGCTCGCGCTGTGCGCCATGGGCAACGTGGTGAGCCGGGGCTCGCTGGGGCTGCACCTGCGGCGCGTCATCTTCCACAGCGCGGGCGACGACAGCCCGTTCGCGGGGCTGAAGGACTTCCCGTCCCTCCACCTGTCGCTGACGCGGGAGAACCTCCGCCACGCGTTGATCGCCTCGGGCTCCATCCCCATGGTGCTCAGCGGCGTGCGGATTCCGGGCGCGCGGCCCGGCGTGTATCGGGATGGTGGCATCATCGACTACCACCTGGACCTGGACTTCGGTCCGGGAGCGGGGCTGGTGCTGTATCCGCACTTCTATCCGTACGTGGTGCCCGGCTGGTTCGACAAGGGGCTGCCCTGGCGCCGCGCCCGGCCCGCGAACTTCCGTCGCGCCCTGCTGATCGCCCCCTCCGAGGAGCTGGTGGCGCGACTCCCCGGTGGACGGATTCCGGACCGCAAGGACTTCGAGCGGATGGGCGACACGGAGCGCGTCCGCGCCTGGAACCAGGTCGTCTCCGAGAGCGAGCGGATGGGCGACGAGCTCCTGGAGCTGATGGCGACGGGCAGGCTCGCCGAGCACGTGCGGCCGCTCTGAGCTCCCGTCATCCGCGCGGGGCCTGGGTGGAGTGTTCGGCCTCGAGCTCCACCTGGTCCACGTAGCACCATCCCCAGTCCTCGCCCGGCTCCAGGGAGCGGATGATGGGGTGGGACGTCTCGTGGAAGTGGCGGGTCGCGTGCTTGTTCTTCGAGTCGTCGCAGCAGCCGACATGACCGCACGTCATGCAGAGGCGCAGGTGCACCCAGGTGTCGTGCAGCGCGAGGCACTCCTCACAGCCCTTCGTGCGTGGACGCACCGCGTGGAGCTGCGCCAGGTGGCCGCAGGGGCCCGTTCCCGGCCTGGGATGGAACTCGAGGGAGGCCTCGGTGTCGATGAGCTCCGCCGCGGTGCGAGGGGCGGCTGATGGCAGGGGTTCGTCCACGCCCGTATCCCCCGTCGGGGGCACCCGGAAGAAGGCCGCGCACAGGGCGAAGGCCTCGGCCGTCCCCTTGAGGACCAGCTCGTCGCCCTCCTCCAACCGCAGGCGCGGTGACACCTCGCCCAGGCGCTGCCCTTCCCTGCGCACCTCGAGCACCATGAGGCCGCCGTTGGACTCCCGGATGAGCGACTCGAGGGTGCGCCCCACGGCGGCCGCGCCCGGGCGCACCGTCACCCGGCGCGAGTCGAGGCAGTCCGCGCCCAGCGCGCACAGCAACACGGGCTTCGAGGGCGCGCCTCGCAGGCGCAGGGCCGCGTAGTCCTCGCGGCGCACCGCGGCCTCGTGCTCCTCGACCTCTTCGGGAGGCAGGCGGTACTCCTCCAGCATCGAGGACAACAGGGCCACGAGGCTCTCGAGCTCCTCACACACGACGATGTCCGCCCCCACCTCGCGCAGGGGCTCCATGTCCACCACCGTCCGGACCCGCGCGATGATGCGCAGGGTGGGATTCTCCATCCGGGCCACGGCGACCACGCGGCGGGCCATGACCAGCTCGTCGTCCACCACCAGCAGGGCCTTCGCGCGAGCCAGGCCCGCCACGCGCAAGATGCGCTGCCGCGAGTAGTCGCCGCGCAGCACGGGCATCTGGTCCGCCTCGGCCTCGCTCGCGCCCTGGGGACTCAACGTGGTGATGATGAAGGGGATGCCCGAGCCCCGGAGGACGCGCACGAGCCGGCGCGCGCCTTCGCCGTAGCCCGCGACGACGACATGGTTGGCGAAGCCCGCGAACGCCTCGGCGGCGATGGCCTCCGACTCGTCCGTCGTGGGCCCCTGTCGCGCGACGGCCGTCTTCCGCTGATGGACGAGGCGCCCCGCCGCCCAGGTCCCCGCGCGCGAAAGCCCGGGGGTGAGCACCATCAGCATCACCGTCGCCGCGATGAAGGCCTGCGAGCCCTCCTCGATGCCCGCTGGGAACAACCCCAGCCGCCGTCCGCTGCGCTCCAGGACGAACGAGAACTCTCCCACCTGCGCCAGCAGGAACGAGGCCTCCATCGCCACGGGGACGCGATACCCCAGGGCCAGGACGCTCGCGCCCGTGGTGAGGACCTTCACGCAGAGCACCGCGGCGATGGCCACCACCACCTCGGGCAGGTGCTCCACGAGGAAGCCGACGTCGAGCAACATGCCCACCGACACGAAGAAGGTGGCGCTGAAGAGGATCTGCAACGGGAGGATTTCGCCGAAGGCGTGCTCGCTGAAGCGGCTCTCGCTCACCAGCAGGCCCGCGAGGAAGGCGCCCAGCGAGACGCTCACTCCGGCGAGGCTGGTGAGGTAGGCCGTTCCGAAACACACCGCGATGACGGTGAGCAGGAACAGCTCCGGGGAGCACGTCCGCGCCACCACCTCCAGCAGGCGCGGCATCAGCCGGCGCGCGACGACGAGCACCGCGACGACGATGCCGACGGCCTTCCCCAACGCCCACAGCAGGTGGGTCGCGGTGTCGCCCTTCCCTGCCAACATCGGCACGAGCAGCACCATCATGACGACGGCGAGGTCCTGGAAGATGAGCAGCCCCAACGACACCTGCCCCACCGGAGAGGAGGTCTCGCCGCGATCTCCCAGGAGCTTGAGCACGATGGCCGTGGACGACAGCGCCACGAGGAAGCCCGTGAAGAGTCCCGGTCGCCACCCCACTCCGAACGGCAGGAGCAACGCCATCACACCGACGCTGGTCAACCCGACCTGGAGCCCACCTCCACCGAAGAGCAGCTTCTGGAGCTTCACCAGCTTCTCCAGGCTGAACTCGATGCCGATGCTGAACAACAGGAGGATGACGCCCAGCTCCGCGGCCGCGTTCACCAGCTCCAGGTCCCGCACGAGCCCCAGTGAGTTCGGGCCAATCAGCGCCCCCGCGAGCAGGAAGCCGACGATGGGGACCAACCGGAAGCGATGGCCGACATAGGCCACGATCGCACCGGCGGCGATGAGCACGACGACTTCCTGGAGGAATGGCGGTGTGGCGGTCGCGAACGGGAACATGGCGGGCGCGCGACAGCCTGCCCCATCCGCTCCTGTCCCCCTCGCCACGTCAGCCACGCTGTGTGTACCAGTCAGCGCCCGCGAGACGCTCCAGCCGGAAGGGACCGCATGAGCGTCCGCGGAACAACGCCTCCGAATGAACGACGGCCGACATCCTCGGGCGAGGACGCCGGCCTTGGAACTCGATGGGATGTCGTCCTGGTGGCGGGGACCGCCTGGGGGTGACGGGTCACCAGACCCGGCGGAGGCCACCTCGCCCCCAGGCGCGGTGGACGGTGCTCACGGCGGTCCCGGGAGGTTGCATCCGGGCCTCCGTGAGCCTGTCCCCATCCGCGCCTCGGGGCATGCGCTCGCTCACCAGCAGTGGGGCCCGCGTCGTTCGCAGCGGTCGGAGCGGACGATGACGTTCACGGAGTCGCTGACCGTGGCGCTGCCATCGCTCACCGTGAGACGGAAGGTCAGCGTCTCGCCCGAGCGCGTCTTGGGCGTGGTGAACGTCGGGGTCAGCGAATGGGCCCCCGACAGCGCCACCGGCCTACCGGCCGTCTGGACCCAGGTGTACGTCAGCGCGTCACCATCCGCGTCGCGGGCGGCGCCATGGAGCGTCACGCGCGTGCGCTCCTCGGCGACGCGATCCGCGCCCGCGTTCACCGTCGGCGCGACGTTGACCTGACGGATGTTGACCGTCACCGACTGGCTGGCCGAGAGCGAGCCGTCGGACACGGTCACCCGGAAGGTGAGGACCGCGTCCGCGGAGACCTCCCCCGTCCTGAACGTGGCGGTGGCCGTATTCGCGCCGGAGAGGGCGACCGGCCTGCCGGACGTCTGCTTCCAGGCGTAGGTCAGCGCGTCACCGTCCGGATCGGTTCCCGTGGCCCGGAGCGTCGCGATGCTTCGCTCGTCCACCGTCACCGACGACGCGGTGACCGAGGGAGCGCGGTTCACCTGATGGACGACGACATCCACCGTGTCGGACACGCTGGCCACGCCGTCGCTCACCGTGAGGCGGAAGGTCAGGGTCTGGTCGAAGGCGACCTCCGGCGCCACGAAGCTGGCGGTCGGGGTGTCGTAGCCGAGCATCGCGACCGGAATCCCGGAGACCTGGGTCCACAGGAAGGTCAACGCGTCACCATCCGCGTCGCTCGCCGACCCGTTGAGCGTCACCGTCTGGCGCTCGTCCGCCGAACCATCCAGGCCCGCGTTGACCGTGGGGGCGCGGTTCACGTTCCAGATGCGAACGGTGACGGTATCCGAGGCGCTTTCGGCGCCGTCGCTGACGGTCAACCGCAGCACGAGGTCGGTGTCGCTGGTGACGTCCGGAGCGGAGAAGCTCACGCTGGCCGTGTTCGCGTTCTCGAGCGTCACGTCCGGCCCCGACACGCGCGTCCAGCTGAACGTCAGCGGATCGTTGTCGGCATCGGTCGCGCTGCCATGGACCGTCACGGCGGAGCGCTCGTTCGCCGACAGGTCCGGACCGGCGTCGGCCACCGGCGGACGGTTCACGCACACGTTGTCATCCCCCTGGAAGGAGGTGAACGGCGAGTTGTCGATGCCGCTGAACGTCAGGTCATCCAGCAACCAGCCCGTGGCGGCCGCGGCGTTGTCCGTGCCGATGCGGAAGCGGATCATCACCTGCTTGCCCGCGTAGGCCATGCCCAGGTCCAGGGTCGCCGGGACGAGCGCCGGGAAGCCCGGCGTGGTGTCGACGATGGCCCGCTGACCGGCCAATGGGTTCAGGTTGCCGGCGTAGTTCTCCAGCGTGCCGCCGTACAGGGACGCACCGATGTCGACCCAGTTCGCGCCGTCCTCGGTGATTTCGATGACGGCGCCGTCGTAGTGCTCACGCAGCCCCGTCGCGGGGTTGTCGTAGTACTCGAAGTCGTGGGCGTGGCGGAAGCTCAGGACGAGCGGCTCGGTGGCGCTCACTTCGAGCACCGGGGTGATGAGCGAGGTGTCCGACGGCGCGCCCACGTCCTCGCCGTAGAACGCGCGGTTGCCATCCGCGAACCGCACCACGCCGAAGTAGTGCTCGTACAGCGTCGGGTCGGCGTACACGAACCAGGGCAGGTTCCCGGGCGTCGTCTGGACGTCCTCCGTCTTCGACGACTGGGGCCGCTCGTCGACCTGCGTGAGCACGCTCAGGCTCGAGGTCTGGTCGCCCGGCTGGCCCTGCTCGTCGTCGCGGATGGCGATCTGGAAGTTCGCCACGGACATGGGGGCGGCCCCGGACAACGTGACCGGGATCTCCACCGTCGCCTGGTAACCGTACTCGGGCAGGACCGGGAAGCGAGCGGAGCCCCCGTTGCCCAGCTGCACCCCGCGCGTGGTCGACAGCACCGTCACGCTCGCGTGCGCGGCCGGGGTGGCGCCGTTGTTGCGGATGGTGACGAGGATGCGGCCCGTCTCGCCATTGTCGAGGAAGCCGTCACGGTCGCACGAGGTGGCCACGAGGTCGTCGCGGATGACCGCGGAGACCAGCTCGATAGAGGTGCCCGTGAAGAAGCTCTCCACCACGCCCTCGTGATTGGTGGACGTGTACGGCGGCGCGACGGCGCCGACACCCGCGCCACGCTTGGCGAACGCGCCCCACAGCAACAGCGCATCGTCGGGGTCCGCGGCGCGCGCCGCCGCGATGATGGCGTCACGCGCCTCGAGGAACGTCGGGGCGAACGGCGTCAGCTTGTAGCCGTTGACCAGGTACTCCTTCATGCGGGACTGGGCCTCCTCGAAGGGGTGGGCCCGCAGCAGGGCGGTGTAGCACTCCCACAACATCGTGGCCCACACCTCGCCGGAGTTGTGCACCTCCGAGTTGACGCCGCCTGGCGCGATGGGCGCCGTGGTGGGGAGCGCCGCGGAGTCGGCGATGTGACGGAACGTCAGGGCGTTCTTCGCCATGTCCGACGAGTACGTCACGCGGCGGATGCCGAAGAAGGTGCTGTCCGGGGAGATGCCGCGCGTGGCGTACTCGCCCGCCGAATAGGCGCCGTTCCAGTTCTCGTTGCCCGGGACGTTGACGTCCTCCGCGCGGGCCATCGTCAGCAGCGCGTGGAAGTCGCCCCAGCCCTCGCCCATGGAGCCACCCTGGTTGTTGACCAGGCCGCTGGAGTCCCAGATGAGGCGGTTGCTGATGTAGTGCCCCCACTCGTGGGCCACGATGGCGTTGTCCAGCGTGCCGTCCACGGCCGTGGTCGTGCCGCGGAACAGCCGCACGTTGAGCCCCGTGGCCGCGCGGAGCTTGTTGCCATCCGCCAGGGTGATGCGGAGCGAGGGGATGGAGATGCCCGTGGCGCTGCCACCGAGGTCGGTGACGTAGCCCGGCTGGTTGTCCGCGATGACGACGCCGATGGCGCCCGCGACCTGGGCGTTCTGGACCTTCACCGTGAAGTTGCAGTTTCCGCGGTCGATGAGGGCGACCTTCCCGGCGACCTCCGCCGCGTTGGTGAGCGGCGAGCAACCGTCCGTCGTGGTCGTCGTCGGGTCGGGGCTCTCGTCCGCGTCCAACGCGAGGACCAGGTCTCCCGTCACGTCGAACAGCTGGGGACCGAAGCCCGCGGCCACGCCCGTGCGGTACTGCCCGGCGACGGGCGACGGCGCGTTCACCGTGAGGTGCGCGTTGCGCGGGCCGTTGAACAGGTACATCTGCATGCGCGGCGACGCACCGTCCGCCGGCGTCTGCATGTTGGCGTTGTTGATGCCGCTGTAGTCCTGCGCCTGGGCGCGGAGCGCATCCCCCTCCAGGCCCCCACGCCCGAAGTTGCTCGCCTGCGCGTTGCCGGAGGCCTCGTCGAAGCCGGAGTCGTAGAACCAGTCGTGCAGCCAGTTGTTCACGAAGAACAGGCTGGTGGCGGCGGCGGCGATCTGGTCTGCGTTGCCGTTCGGCTGGAGGTCGAACCGGAACGTCCGGTCGAACACGCCCGGAGCCGTCACGGCCGGACGGATGTCGCCCGTGTTGTAGTTGTCCGGCGCGACGAGATCCGCGTACGCGTCCACGTTGTTGCCGCGCGTCTCCGTTGCATCCGCCGCGAGCCAGGGGTCGTTCTGGCTGAACGGCGCGTTCTGGAGGGTGACCAGCGAAGGCGCGACGAAGGGCGGGACGAAGCCGGTCGGCGCCCCCACCGGGTGCGGCGTCGCGGTGGAGCCCGCGGGTCCGTCGTACGGCGTGTACGGCGCCGTGGTGTCGGCGAAGACGCGGTAGCTGAAGGCCGCGTGCGACGTCAGGTTCTTGCGCATCAGCAGCCGGCCGTCGACCGCGGACACGACGTACGAGTAGTAGTCGGAGTCGACGCTGTCCTCACGCCCCGTGTTGAGCTCCAGGTAGTACGCGGGGACGAGCGTCTGGCCCAACGGGTAGAGGACCTGCTTGGCGCGCGCGGGAATCAAGAGCCCGTCGTCGAGCGGCCGCGCGAGCGAGGCCAGCTCGTAGTGCGTGTACCGGTCCGAGGTCTTGAAGCCCGCCACGGGCCGCAGCAGGCCGCCCTCCAACGGGACGCCGGTGAGGTCGTGGTACGCCGTGGCGATGGCGGAGGTCGCGGGGACGCGGAACACGAAGCGCTCCGCCCCACCCTTCTTCGCGGGCGCCAGTTCGGCGACCTCCGGGGACAGGGAGCCCGAAACGGCCACGAGCGTGTTGTTCCTGTCGAGCAGGATGCGCAGGCCCTGTCGGAAGACCTCGATGCCCGAGGACTCCTGCGACAGCATGATGACCTTCACGCCACGGGCGCTCTGGCTGATCGCCGTCACCTTCGCCCCCGCCGCCTCGAAGGAGGACAGGCCATACAGGGTCGCGTGACTGGCGAGCTGGGCGAGCGCGGCCTTCTCCGGCGCCATGCTCGCGAAACCAGCGCTCAGGCTCGACTTCGCGCCCCCCTTTTCGGGAAGGGCCCACAGGAACCGGGGCGCGCCAGTCGCTTCGTCCCGGTGCGCGACGTTGATGCTCGCGTCACCGTTCACGGGCGTGAAGTCGGCGCGCTGACGGGCCGCGGGCTTCACGTCCAGGATTGCATCGTAGTTCGGCAGGGTCCGAGCCGTTGCACCAGTGCCCGAAAGCACCAGCGCCAGGCCAGATAGCTTGGCAACCAACTTTCTCACGTGGATGGACTCCCATGGCTTGCGCGGGGTGGGAGCCCCCCATGAGCGACTGCGACGTGAGTCCCGGACTCTCCTTCAGGGACTCGGGTCCACCCCTGGGCAACTCCCGGGAGACAATTCGCCTCCCGGTGAAGACCTTAACACCCAAACAAGCGCCAGCTAAGGCGACCCTTCCAGATTTTAAACTCAAATCCTGAAAATCAACGTAATGACAAGTGTCAACCGCACCTGAAACGTCAGCAAATTCAGCGACTTGAGTTTCCCGCATGCGGGGGCGGCGCCGAGCCGGATTCTCAGGGTCCGGGAGTCGGGGCCCCACCAAGAACCGGGCGACACCCACAGTGCGCCCTCCCGCCAGCGCGCTCGCGCGCACCAGGGCACCCGAGCGCCCAAAAGCAATCGGCCCGGTCATCACGAGGATGACCGGGCCGATCCGAGTTGCGGGGGCAGGATTTGAACCTGCGACCTTCGGGTTATGAGCCCGACGAGCTACCAGGCTGCTCCACCCCGCGTCATGTGTACTGTCTTTAGCCTAACACCAGAGACCCGGCTCTGCTTTCAAACCGGGTCTCTGGCTTCGAGAGTTGCGGGGGCAGGATTTGAACCTGCGACCTTCGGGTTATGAGCCCGACGAGCTACCAGGCTGCTCCACCCCGCGTCAGCGGCGAGAGGGTTAGTACCGCCCTCGCCCCACAGCGTCAACTTCTATTTCCCGAGTGCTTCGACGTCTCATCGACACGTCGAAGCCCTCGGAACCGACAGACTACTTCCCGACCTTGCTGAAGAGATCCGCGAACGTGCCGAAGCCCTTCTTGCCGGCGCCCTGCGGCTGCTGCGTCTTCTGCCACGCCTCGACCTCGGCGCGCTCCTCCGCGCGCTCGGCGGCGGTGACGGACAGACGCACCTTCCCGGAGGCGTCGATGTCGATGATCGCCACCTTCACCTCCTGGCCGAGCGAGTAGTGCTTGCGCAGATCCGTGCCGCGCTCGGTGCCCGTCTCGCTGGCGGGGAGCAGACCCTTGCCGCCCGCGAACACGAGGAAGACGCCGTACGGCTCGATGCGGTCCACCTTGCCGACGACGACCTGGCCCACCTTGGGGCGCGGCGCGGCCGGAGCCGCGGGAGCGGCGGCGGCCTGGGGCGCGGCGGGAGCCGGACGCTCCTCGGGCGGACGCTGCGCCTCCTCCTCCGTGATGCGGCGCAGGCCGATGCGCTTCTCGTTGGAGTCGATCTTCTCGACCGCCACCCAGATGGTCTCACCGACCTGGACGACGTCGCGCGGGTGCGCGATGCGCCGGTCGCTGAGCGCGGAGATGTGCACCAGGCCATCCACGCCCGGACGCAGCTCCACGAACGCGCCGAACTGCTGGAGGCGCACGACCTTGCCCTGCAGCCGGTCGCCTTCCTTGAGCTCGGAGATCGCCTTCTTGAAGGGGTCCTCCTGGCGCGAGCGCATGGACAGCGTGATGCGCTCCTTCTGCTTGGACTTGTCGGGCGAGTTGGGCTGCGCGGCCTCCATGCGCAGCACCTCCACCTCGACCTCCTCGCCGGGCTTCACGACCTCGCTGGGGTGACCCACGCGCAGGTAGGACAGCTCGGAGACGGGGATCATGCCCTCCACGCCGCCCAGGTCCACGAAGACGCCGAAGTCACGCACGCCGGTGACCTTGCCCTTGACCACGCGGCCCACGTCCAGGCTCTTGCGCGTCTCGGCGGCCAGCTGCTTCTGCTCGTCCTCGAGCAGCGAGCGGCGCGACAGCACCACGTTGCGGTCCCGGACCTCGGTGACGCGGAACTTGAGCTTCTCGCCGATGAACTGGTCCGGCTTCTCCACGTAGCGCAGGTCGAGCTGGCTGATGGGGCAGAACGCGCGGACGTCGCCGATGGCGACCTCCACCCCGCCCTTGTTCACGCTCAGCACCATGCCCTCGACGGGGATGCCGGAGGCGCGGGCCTCGGCCAGCATCGCCATGGAGGCGCTGCCCTTGGCCAGCGCGCGCGACAGGACGATGCCCTTGGCGCCCAGCTCTATGACGTGCGCCTCGAGGCTGTCACCCACGCCGTAGCGCAGGATGCCCTCGTCGTCCTTGAGCTCACGCAGCTCGATCATCGCCTCGCTCTTGGAGGCGCCGTCGAGCGACACGAACGCGGTGTCCGCGCCGAGCTGGAAGATGGTGCCCTTGACCTTCTCGCCCAGGCGGACACCCCGGCGACCCGGCGTGCCACCCTCCTTGGCCTGCGCCTCGAACATCTCGGCGAAGGACTCGGACTCCGGCACGTCCTCGTAGAGGGCGCTGGAGGGCGCGGGCGTCGGCGTCACGGGACGCGGCGCGGGCGCGGCGGAAGCCTCCGCGGCGGCGCTGGTCTGCTCGGCCGTGGCGGTCGCCTCCGCCGGCGCGTCGCCCACCGGGCCCCGCGTCTCGATGGCGCCCGAGGCGCGCTTGACGACGACCATGGGACCGGACGGGCGGCGCTCGCCACCACCCCGCCGCTCGCCGCGGTCGCCACCACCACCGCCGCCGCGCGGACGACGGTCATCGCGCGGAGGGCCACCCTCCGGGCGCGAATCCCGACCCCGGCCGGGCGCGCCACCACCACGCTCGCCGCCGCGCTCACCCCGGCCTCCGCCCTCGCCACGGCCACTGCCGCCCGAGGGGATGCCGAGCATCACGTCGCCGAAGGTCGCCTTCGGCTTCTTGGGGCCCAGCCCGCCCGGACCACCAGCATTGGAACCGTTCTTCTCGTCGCTCACTGCGGAGACCTTCCTGAGACGAAGTCAGCCCGGACTTACCGTGAAGCCGGGCCCATGAAAAAGGCGGCGCACTCTACACGCGCGCCCTGTCCGGCGGAAGCCCAGATGACGCGCACGTGGAATACACCACCCTGGAAGCCCCAACGGCCACCTGGGTGGATTCCATCCCCCGCGCCAGTCCTTGGCTCCCCAACGACACCCAGCCCGGTTCGCGAGGAACCGAGCACGGACGCGGGGTTAGCGCACCAGGCCGAGCTTCCGGCCCGCCTTCTTGAACACCGTCCCGGACTCCGGAATGCCGAGCGCGGCGGTGAGGGCGAAATAGAGGACGCCCATGGGGAGCGCCACGGCGAGGAGGCCCAGGATGGGGTGCAGCCGGGGCGGCGCGAGCACCGAGCCCCCCCACTCCGCCTCCACTCCCGGCATGGGACCCAGCAGCGCCGCGAGCCCCAGCTTGACGCCCAGGGCCGCGAGCCCCGCGACACCCGCCGCGAACCACAGGCGAGGCAACAGCCCGGGCGCCACGCCCACCCGGCCCAGGCGCTTCGTCAGCTTGCGGCGCAGCAGGCCCGCCTCCAGCCAGGCCACCAGCCCGCTGGCGAGCGTGAGCCCCAACGCGCCCATTTCCCCCGGCAGGCCCAGCCACCCGGGCACGTGCAGGCCGAGCAACCACGCGCCGAGCGAGCCCGTCACCACGCGGACGATGGCGAAGCGCAGGGGCGTCTTCGGATCCTTGAGTGCGTAGAAGGCGGAGGCGTAGAGCCGGCCCACGGTGGAGGCGACGAGCCCCACCGAGGCGCCCATCAGCAGGTACCAGAGGTAGCGCGAGTCGGCCGCGTCGAAGCGCCCCGTCTGCAACAGCGCCGCGGCGACCATGTCGCCCACGAACAGGAACGCCGCCGCCGAGGGCACCACCCAGAAGGCGATGCGGCGCGCGCCCCCGTCGATGCGCTGGCGCAGCTTCGCGGCCATCTCCGCCTCGTCCGCGTCCCCCGCCACGCGCGCCATCTCCGGCAGCTCCGCCGCGGACACGGCCATGCCGAACAGGCTCACCGGGATGAGGTAGAGGGTCTGCGCGTACACGAGCGAGGACAGCGCCCGGCCGGAGATGAGCGACGCGAACGCGGTGTCCACCCACGCGCTGAACTGCACCACGCCGCGCCCCAGCACCACGGGGCCGAAGTTGCGCAGCACCTGGCGGACCGCCCCGCTCGCGACCGCCAGCGACGGACGGAAGCGGCCCAGCAGCCGCAGCACGCTCGGCACCTGGACGGCGAACTGCAGGAAGCTGCCCGCCACCACGCCGTAGCCCAGCAGCTCCACCAGCCGGTCCTCGCCATGGCGCCCGCCCACGGCGAACAGCGTGGCGATGATGGCGCCGTTCCAGACGACGGGCGCCAGATAGGACAGGAGGAAGCGCCGGTGGCTGTTGAGGATGCCCAGACACCACGCGCTGAGCACGAGGAAGCCGGTGCCCGGGAAGAGGATGCGCACCACCCGGATGGCGAGCTCCCGCGAGTGGCCCTCGAAGCCCGGGGCGATGGCGTCCACGAAGAAGGGCGTGAACGACATGCCCACCGCCACGAGCACCGCGGTCGCCAGCGACAGCAGCCCGAACACCGCGCCCGCGACGCGGTCCGCCTCCTCGGTGTCCTTGCGACCCAGCAGCTGGGCGTAGACGGGGATGAAGGAGCCGGAGAGGACGCCCTCGCCGAAGAGGTTCTGCAGGAAGTTGGGGATGCGCAGCGCCGCCTTGAACACGGCGGCGGCCTCCGCGTTGCCCAGGTAATGGGCGAACACGCGCTCGCGCACCAGCCCCATCAACCGCGACGCCAGGATGCCGACCGCGACCAGCATCGCGCCGCGCCCTCCGGAGTTGCCGGAGCGTTCAGGCGCGGTGGGCCTGGCGGGTGTGGGCGGCGGGGTGGGCTCTAGCGCGGAGACAGTCACGGGGAACGGGACTCTATGCGTGGCGTCAAGTGGCATGAAGCAGGAAACCCGACGACCCCTGTTTCACTTGACGGTACCCCGGCGGATTGCGAGGGTCCGCTTCCAATGGCCGAAACCCCGGACAGCGACCTGGACGACGTGGCACGCATCCGCCGCGTGCTGGCGCGTGAGCTGGAGACCATCAACGAATACGAGGCGTTCGCCCGGGCCTCCTCGCACCCCGAGGTCCGCGCCTTCTTCCTCCACCTGGCGTCGGAGGAGAAGGAGCATGTCTCCGAAGCCGTCCACATGCTGCGGATGCTCGACAGCGGCCAGGACGGGCGCTTCACCACGCCCATCGCCCCGGGCCACTTCCAGCAGGCCATCTCGGGGGGCGCCCCGGCGACTCCGCCGCCGCCCCCGCCCGGCCCGCCACCCGCGCCGCACCTGCTCAACGGTCGCTCTCCGGTGGAGCCGCTGACCTCCCTGCCCCCGCAGCGCCTGATGTACGGCCTGCCCGCCCCGCCGCCCGCAGTGGAGTCCCATCCGCTGACCGTGGGCTCGCTCCGCAAGGGCGGTAGCGGTCGCTAGACGACGTAGTCCCCCCTCTTCTCCTGTAGAGCCGCTGGAGACTGTTCGATGCCTGACTTCCTTGGACATGCCGAGAACCCGCTTCGCGAAGAGGAGTGGGCTCGCCTGAACGAAACCGTCATCCAGGTGGCGCGCCGCTCGCTGGTGGGCCGCCGCATCCTGGACATCTACGGTCCGCTGGGCGCGGGCGTGCAGACGGTGCCCTACGACGAGTTCCAGGGCGTCTCGCCGGGCGCCGTGGACATCGTCGGCGAGCAGGAGACGGCGATGGTCTTCACCGACGCGCGCAAGTTCAAGACCATCCCCATCATCTACAAGGACTTCCTGCTGCACTGGCGCGACATCGAGGCGGCGCGCACGCACAACATGCCGCTCGACGTGTCCGCCGCCGCCGGCGCCGCGGCGCTGTGCGCGCAGCAGGAGGACGAGCTCATCTTCTACGGCGACACGAAGCTGGGCTACGAGGGCCTGATGACGGCCAACGGCCGGCTCACCGTGCCGCTGGGCGACTGGACCACGGGGGGCGGCGGGTTCCAGGCCATCGTCGAGGCCACGCGCAAGCTCAACGAGCACGGCCACTTCGGCCCCTACGCCGTGGTGCTCTCGCCCCGCCTTTATTCGCTCCTGCACCGCATCTACGAGAAGACGGGCGTGCTGGAGATCGAGACCATCCGCCAGCTGGCGTCGGACGGCGTCTACCAGTCCAACCGCCTGCGCGGTGAGTCCGGCGTCGTGGTGTCCACGGGCCGGGAGAACATGGACCTGGCGGTGGCCATGGACATGGTGGCCGCGTACCTGGGCGCCTCGCGCATGAACCACCCGTTCCGCGTGCTGGAGGCGCTGCTGCTGCGCATCAAGCACCCGGACGCCATCTGCACGCTCGAGGGCGCCACCTCGTCGCCGGCCAAGCGGTAGTCCCGGGACGCGCTCGCACCCCATGGCCAAGGTCCTGGTCATCGACGACGAGGTGAACCTGCGCAAGGTGCTCGCCGCGATGCTGCGCCGAGACGGGTTCGACGTCACCGTCGCGGAGAACGGCGAGCAGGGGCTCGCCGAGTTCCACAAGAACGGCGCCGACATCGTCGTGACCGACCTGGTGATGCCCAAGGTGGGCGGCATGGAGGTGCTGAGCACCGTGCGCGCCGCCAACCCGGACGTGCCGGTCATCATCATCACCGCCCACGGCACCGTGGACTCGGCGGTGGACGCCATCAAGGCGGGCGCCTTCGACTACATCACCAAGCCCTTCGACCAGGCGGAGCTGTCCGCCGTCGTCGCCAAGGCGGCCAAGACGAACGAGAGCGCCCGCCGCTCCGTCCGCCCGGACCTCAAGGCGCGCGCCGCCATCATCGGCGAGTCGCCGCAGATGCAGGAGGTCTACAAGATCATCGACAAGGTGGCGGACACGCCGTCCACGGTGCTCGTCACCGGCGAGAGCGGCACGGGCAAGGAGCTCATCGCCACCGCGCTGCACGGCGCCTCCAGCCGCCGCGACAAGCCGTTCATCAAGATCAACTGCGCGGCCATCCCCGCCACGCTGCTGGAGAGCGAGCTGTTCGGCTACGAGCGTGGCGCGTTCACCGGCGCCGTCACGTCCAAGCCCGGCCGCTTCGAGCTGGCCGACGGCGGCACGCTGTTCCTGGACGAAATCGGTGAGATTCCCGTCGAGATGCAGGTGAAGCTCCTGCGCGCGCTCCAGGAGGGCGAATTCGAGCGCGTGGGCGGCATCAAGACGACCCGTGTGGACGTGCGGCTGGTGGCCGCCACCAACCGGGAGCTGCAGACGGAGATCGACGCGGGCCGCTTCCGCAAGGACCTGTTCTACCGGCTGGCCGTCGTCCCGCTGACGCTGCCGCCCCTGCGCGAGCGCCGCAGCGACATCCCCATGCTCGCCCGGCACTTCGTGGAGAAGTACAACCGGCGGCTCAACAAGAAGATCGAAGGCATCGCCGACGACGCGCTCACCCTGCTCCAGGCCTACCCGTGGCCCGGCAACATCCGCGAGCTGGAGAACCAGATCGAGCGCGTGCTCATCTTCGCGGACGGCCCCCTCATCACCGCCAAGGATCTGCCGGACGCCATCCGCCAGGGAGCAGGCGTCCAGCCGGGCGCCGTGCCGTCCACCCCGTCGCCGACCATGGAGGTCCCCGTCGGCGAGGTGGGCCTCAAGGACATCGTCCGGATGAAGGCCGCGGAGCTGGAGCGCGACCTCATCGTCAAGAAGCTGGAGGAGACGGGTGGCAACGTCACCCGGGCCGCCCGGCTCCTGCAGATCAGCCGCAAGTCGCTGCAGACCAAGATGAAGGAATTCGGCCTGCGCGACACCACGCCCGACGGGCAGGAAGACGGCCCCGAGGATTGACCCTCGGAGGGCGGAATTCCTTTTCTCGGGCGTCGGTTTCGCGCCCGCCCACCCTTTCCAACTCCTGGGAGCTTGTATGCGGCCGAACCTTCCCACCCTCGGCGAACCCCCGAAGCGCAGCCCCATCGGGCCCGTGGTCGCCGTGTCACTCATCCTCGGTGGAGCCGCCGGGGGTGTGTGGTGGTGGAAGCAGCGGCTCGCCGGCGCCACCCAGGACACCACCGCCCAGGCCCCCGTCACCGCCACGGACCCGGGTGTCGCGGACGCGGGCACCCTCGCCGCCCAGGCGGCCCCGGTGGCCCCCTCGGCCCCATCGGACCCGGTGAAGGCCGCGGGCCTGGAGCGCGCGTCGATGCGCATCGAGGGCCCCCTGGAGACCGCGCTCGTCGGCGCGGCCGGGGCGGACGTGGGTCCCGCGCTCGCCCAGGTGGTGACGCGCACCCTCGTGTGGTGGGTGGAGGTGCCCGGGGAGATCCTCCGCGGCGACACGCTCGACGTGCTCTATCAGCGCCGGACCAACGAGGAGCCCCTGGTCCACGCCGTGCGCTTCACCAGCGCCAAGCTGGGCAAGACGCTCAGCGCCTACCGCTTTCAGCCGTCGGGAGAGAGCACCGCCCGCTACTACCTCGCGTCCGGGGACGAGCTGGAGCTGCGCCTGGAGAACTCCCCGCTGGACGACTACGAGCAGGTGACGTCCCTGCTGCGCGACGGCCGGCGTCATAAGGGCGTGGATTTCCGCACCCCGGTGGGGACCCCCGTCAAGGCGCCCTTCTCCGGCGTGGTGAAGCGCAAGAACTGGAACTGGGGCAGCAACGGCAACTGCCTGGAGCTGGTCGAGTCCGGCGGCCGGGGCCGGCGCGCCCTCTTCCTGCACCTGGACGAGGTGTCCAAGGACATCCACGCGGGGACGCGCTTCACCACGGGGCAGGTCATCGCGCGCAGCGGCAACACCGGCCGCTCCTTCGCGCCCCACCTGCACTACCAGCTCATGACCCAGGACGACCGCGTGCTGGACCCCTTCGACCAGCACCGGACCCACCGCCGCGCCCTCGCCAGCCGCTTCAAGACGGCCTTCGACGACGAGGTGCGCCGCCTGGACGGCCTGCTCGGCACCCCGGTGGCGGGGAAGTAAATACGACCCGATTCTTGACACTCCTTCGACGGCGCGGCTAGCTGGAACCCCCCGGGCCTTGCCGGAAGGTCCGGACGTTTCGCCGTCGGAGGTCGGATGCACAGGCTTCGCGCCGTACTCGCCGCGCTGACACTGGGCGCGCCGTTCGCCGCCAGCGCGGCGGACATCACCCGGATCGCCTCGGCTCTCGAGGACGATGATCCGTTCGACCTGTTCATCGACGTCGGGTTCGAACGCACCCAGACTCGCGCGAAGATCATCCGCGAGCAGCTCGCTCCCGCGAACACGCCGGACAATCCGGACGGGTCGCCCGCCAGTCGGGTCGACGCCGCGGAGCTCTGGTACAAGGGGGTGGACGCCCGGCTCAACCTGGCGCTGGCCATCGGCCTGTACCGGGACCTCGAGCTCTCCTTCAAGCTGCCGCTGGTGTTCTCGCAGAACGAGCGCTGGGACTTCACCTCCCAGTCGTCGCGAGAGACGTCCACCATCACCAACAACTGCATCAACCCGGACGGCTCGCTCGTCGCCCCCGGCTGCCTGTCGGACCCGGCCAACCTGGGCGCGCCCCTGTTCGGCGTGCCCCAGGAGAGCTTCCGCGGGGGCCTGGGCAACCTGCACTTCGGCCTGGCCTACGCCTTCTTCAACCAGGAGAAGGACCCGACGAAGCCCATGTGGATCGTCGGCATCGACTACGAGGCGCCCACCGCCAAGCAGCGCGACCCGAGCGTGGACACCACCAATTCGGACGAGCGCGGCAACATCGGCGACCGCGTCCACAAGTACCAGCTCTACACGTCCTTCTCGCGACGCATGGGCGTGGCCGAGCCGTACTTCAAGGCCAGCTACACCATCCCCGTCCGCGGCCCGGGCATCTACTCCAACTGCGACCAGCGCAACGCGGAGCCGCCGAACCTGGGCGCGCCGGGCAACTGCGGCGAAGGGCCGTGGAACCGCAAGGAGACGGGCATCAAGGCCCCGGAGCAGGTGGGCATGCTCGCCGGCGTGGAGCTGGTGCCGTTCGACCGGCCCCAGAAGAACCAGCAGTTCAAGCTCGACCTGCGCGCCATCGGCAACTACGTGGGCTCCGGCCGCTACTACAACGAGCTGAGCGCCGCCCTGCGCAAGCTGCTGACCTCGGAGGACTACTTCCAGGTGGGCGGCATGATTGGCGCCACCGCCAGCGCGGGCGAGTCCTTCAAGATCCGCGCGTCCGGCACGTTCCTCTACAACACGGACCACGCGCTGACGAACGAGGAGATCGGCCAGGACCTCAACGGCGACGGCGAGGTGGACGTGAGCCCTGGTTCGCCGGAGCTCAACCCCACCTTCGACTGGCGCTACGACCTGGGGTCCCGCCGCTTCCGCGCCGTCGGCAGCACGACGTTCCGCTTCGAGCTGGGCGCGTCGTTCAACTTCTAGTCGTCCTCCCGGAGGAGGCCCGTCACCCGGGCCCCTCCGCCCTCCGGCGTGGCCCCGCGGCATGGCGCGGGTCCCGGAGGCCCGCCCTCACCGCCTCAGCGAGAGCCCGAGCCGGTAGACCTCCTGGCCCGCCCAGCCCGCGCGACGGGCGAGCTCGGTGCTCAGGGGCTTGAGCTTCTCCCCCCGCGACAGCCCCTCCTCCAGCGCGCGGCGGAGCTCCTCCTCGGACCAGCGGCGATCCCCGGTGCGCCCCTCGACCAGCACCACCACCTCGCCCCGGGCCTCCTCCCCCGCGTAGCGCGCGGCGAGCTCGGAGAGCGTGCCTCGCGCGAACTCCTCGTGCAGCTTCGTCAGCTCGCGTGCCACGCAGGCGCGACGCTCGCCCCAGGCCTCCTGGAGGTCCGGCAGCGTCTCCGCCAGCCGACGCGGGGATTCGTAGAGCACCAGCGTCGCGGAGAGCATCGCCACCTCCTCCAGCATGGCCCTGCGCTCCGGCCCCTTGCGCGGCAGGAAGCCGAGGAAGTGGAAGCGCCCCGTCGGCAATCCCGACGCGCTCAGCGCCGCGACCAGGGCGGTGGGGCCGGGCACGGGAACGACTGACAGGCCACGCTCCAGGGCCTCCGCCACCAGCTTCTCCCCGGGGTCGCTGATCGCCGGGCTGCCCGCGTCCGTGACGAGCGCGCAGTCCTCTCCCTCCGCGATGCGGTCGAGGATGCGCCCCGCCCGTTGCCCTTCCGCGAAGGCGGGGAGGCTCACCAGGTCCTTTCCCCCGATGCCGAAGTGGTCCAGCAACACCCGCGAGTGCCGCGTGTCCTCGCAGGCGATGAAGCGCGCCGACCGCAGCGTCTCCAGCGCTCGCGAGGTGATGTCTCCCAGGTTCCCGATGGGCGTGGCCACCAGGTACAGCGTTCCAGCCATGCCAGCCCTCACATGCCCGCGTCGAAGGCGCCGGGGATGTGCTCCACGACGGCGCTCGTCCCGCGGCCCACCACCGAAATCACATCGAAGCGCATCATCCGCCCGCGCAGCTCGTGGGCGTAGAGATAGTGCAGCGCCGCCTTCACCACCCGACGCTGTTTGGCGAACGACACCGTGTGCGCCGGATCTCCCCACACCGCCGAGGAGCGCATCCGCACCTCGACGAAGCACACGATGCCCTCCCGCTCCGCCACCACGTCCAGCTCACCGTAGCGACACGGCCAGTTCCGGGCGCGAATCCTCCACCCCCGGGCCTCCAGGAACCGCGCCGCCACCTCCTCCGCCTCCAGCCCCACCGCCCGCCGACCGACCGCCCCCATCCACCCTCCCCCACACGTCCTCCCCCATGGAGGACACCCGACACATCGGGCTACACGTTAACCGTGCCGTCCGACATCTGGGCGAAGCCGGGGTGCGCGGTGACGTGGAGCACCTGCGTCAGGGTGCCCAGGTGCTTGAGCATCCGGGCGATGAGCGGCAGCTTGACCTCGTCGACGCCCACGAAGACGTCCTCGAGGAGGAAGGGGCGCTTGCTCCGGGCGCTGGCCTTCTCCACCACCGTCATGCGCAGCGCCAGGTAGTAGAGGTCCAGGTCCTTCGGAGGCAGCTCTCCCACCGGCACGCGCCGCCCTCCGGCGAGCGCCACCGCCTTGCCCTCCTTGTCCCACTCGATGCCCAGGTAGCGCCGGTCCGTGAGCGCGGTGAGGTACTGGACGCAGCGCTCCTTGAGCAGCCCCTGCACGCTCAGGATGTCCGTGGTGAAGACGTCGGCCGCCTGGGACAGGAGCGCCGGCGAGGGATCCTCCAGGGGCTCCACCGAGGGAGCCCCGTCCGGGCCCGGGGCCGCGGCGGGAGGAGGCGCCTTGGCCAGCGCGATGGACTCCTTCACGCGGGAGAGCTCCCGCTCCACCTCGCGCATGTCGCGCACGTAGGAGCCCTTGCGCGTCAGCTCCAGGTTGAGCGCGTCGAGCTGCTCCTTCAGCGACTGACGCTGCGAGGCCGCGGCCGCGAACTCCGGATCCGACTCGACGGCATGCAGCTGGTCCTGCAGCTCCACGACGCGAGCGCCCAGCAGCTCCTTGCGCTCCAGCGCGCCCGGAATCTCGTCGAGACTCTCCACGCCGAGCGCCTTCTGGGCCATGCGCACCGGCGCGGCCTCCGCCTCGAACTCCTCGTGGATCTTCTTCTCGCGCGCCCCGAAGCGGCCTTCCTTGCTGCCGCGCCGGCTCACCTTCTGGAGGTCGTCCACGTAGCGCAGCGCCATGAAGGCGGAGACGCCGAAGGCCGGGATGTCCAGCAGCGCCAGGTAGCGGAAGGAGTTGTGCACGCCCAGCCCCAGGCCCAGCCCCAGGCCCAGGAAGAGCACCCCCGCGGCGATGCCAATCCAGAAGAACTGGTTGTCCTTCAACGACTCCACGTCGGCGGGAACGGCCGCGGCCTCCGCCTCGCGCTCCGTCTCCAACCGGGCCAGGGCGTCGTCGCGCCTGGCCACGGCCTTGGGATAGCGCTGGACGCGCTGGAGGATGTCTTGCGGCAGCCCGAGCGTCTGCGGCGTCGGCGCCGCCCACCACGCGGCCTCCGCTTCGGCGATGGCCACCTTGAGACCCTCGGTCCCCTTCAGGCGCTGATCCACCTCGAAGATCTGCGAGGACAGCCCATCCACCTGGAACTGGAGCCCGTCCACCTCGCGCGCGTTGACCAGCTCTGCCTCGAGCGCCCGCACCTTGGACTCCGCCGCGGCGATATCCTCCGCGGGCGCCACCGCGGACGCGCTGGCCAGTGACGGGAACTTCCCGGACGTCTTCGGATCCGCCGCCTTCGCCGCGGCCTTGCGCGGCCTGCGCGACGGCAGCTGCCCGACCTGGAGGCAGTAGATCTGCTCGAAGGTGGTGCGCGGCGGCAGGCCCACCTGGCCTCGCAGGTACTGGTTCGTCTCGGAAGCGTCCGTCGACACCAGCTCCGGCTGCTGCGTCGCCGGATTCACGCGGTGGAGCGTCCCGGAGCCGCCCAGCTCCCGCAGCACCCGGTACGTACTCCCATCCGCCCCCTGGAAGGTGATGGCCGCCTTGCCGGACTTCGCGCCCGGCGCGACGAACGAGGCATCCCCTCCGCGCCCATCCGCGTAGAACAGGGCCAGGACGACGCCAGTCAGCGGACTGACCTCGGCGGTGGGTGGCTTGAGGACCAGATACCCGGCCTTCAGCGCGAAGCGGCCCGCGGGAGAGAACCCCCGCACGTTCTGGACGGCGACCTCAGCGAATTGCATGGCCCCTGCATGTTAGCGCGAATGAAAAAAGGAGCGCCCGGTATCGGACGCTCCTTCTCACGACGACCCCGAAGGTCGAAGTGGACCTCAGGCCTTGGCCGGGGCCTTCTCCACTTCCTCGAGCGCGTCCACGCGGGCGGCCTTGCCCTTGAGGTCGCGGAGGTAGAACAGGCGGCTGCGGTTCACCGCGCCACGCGAGAGGACCTCGATCTTCTCGTAGCGGGGGCTGTGCAGCGGGAAGATGCGCTCCACGCCAACGCCGAAGGACATCTTGCGCACGGTGAACGTGGCCCGGTGGCTGCCGGAGGTCTTCCGGATGACGACGCCCTCGAACGCCTGGACGCGCTCCTTCTCGCCCTCCTTCACCTTCCAGTGGACGCGCACGGAGTCACCAGGACGGAACGAGGTGACGTCCTGGCGCAGGTACTTGGCCTCGACGTGCTGAATGGCGCTGTTACGCATTGACGGACTCCAGAAAAACAGGAAGCGGACGCGAAGGACGCGTGAAAGAGCGGGCCGTACTACCAGAGAGAGCGGTGTCGGACAAGCCCGCTGATGACCCGGTTCATGAGAACGCGCAGGGTTACAGGTCTTCCTCTCGCCGCGCCAGCAGTTTCTGGTCGGCGGCGGACAGGCTCAGCCGGGCGAAGAGGTCCGGCCTGCGCTCGCGGGTGAGGACCAGGGACTTCCAGCGGCGCCAGCGGGCGATGCGGGCGTGGTCGCCGGACTGGAGGGCGGCCGGCACCTCGGCGTCCCGGAAGACGGGCGGGCGGGTATACTGGGGATGCTCCAGCGTCCCCTCCTCGAAGCTCTCCGACACGGACGAGGCCACGTTCCCCAGCACCCCGGGGACCAGGCGGGCCACCGCGTCCACCACCGCGAGCGCGGCCACCTCTCCGCCCGTGAGCACGAAGTCCCCCAGGGACAGCTCGCCGTCGAGGTGGGGCATCACCCGCTCGTCCACGCCCTCGTACCGGCCACAGACGAGGATCAGGCCGCCTTCGTGGCGCGCCAGCTCACGCGCGGTGGCCTGGGTGAACGTCGCGCCCCGGGGGCTCATCAGGAGCGCCTTCGCGCCGGGGAGCCGGGCCCGCGCCGCCTCGATGGCCGCCACCAGCGGCTCGGGCTTCATCACCATGCCGGCGCCGCCGCCGTAGGGGGCGTCGTCCGTCACGCGGTGCTTGCCCTCCGCGAACTCGCGGATGTCCGTCACCGTGGCCGACAGCAGACCCTTCTCCTGGGCCTTCCCGAGGATGCTCGCGCCCAGGTAGCCGGACACCATGCCGGGAAACAGCGTGAGCAGCTCGACCGGGTACGGCGCGCTCATTCGCCGTCCTCCGGGCCCTCCGCCGCGGACTCGCGCCGGCCCACCTCGACGTATTCGGGGGGACGGATGACGATGCGCTGGGCGGCGAGGTCCACCGTGGGGACGAACTCGTCCGCGAAAGGCACCACCAGCTCCGGCTTCCCGGGCGCGCGGATGACGAGGTTGGGGACCTCGCCGGTGGCCCAGAGCTCCACCACGCTGCCCAGGGGCGCGCCGGCCTCGTCCACCGCGGCCAGGCCGATCAGATCGCCCTGGAAGAACTCGCCCTCCGCGGGGGGCTCCAGGTCCTCCCGGTAGACGAACACCGTGGCGCCCACGAGCGCCTCGGCCTCCGTCCGGGACTCCACGCCCACGAAGGCGACGATGTCCTCCTTGGGGGTGGGCCGCAGCGACTCCAGCTCCAGGTCCCGCTCCTCGCCCGTGCGCGTACGGACGCGGACCCGGTCCACGGTGCCCAATGTCTCCGAGCCGGGGTCGAACGGGCGCACGGCCAGCTCGCCGCGCAGCCCGTGCGCGCGCGAGACATAGCCGAGTTCCAACAGGGGGCGCTGCGTCACCGGGACGAATCCGGAGACGCGGCGGGGGACGCGGCAGGCGACGGACTGGCCGGGTTGCGCCGGTCGTCGAGGATCTCCAGCCGGACCTTCTGCCCCGCCTTCTGGGCGGCGGCGTTGAGCAGCGTCCGGAGGGCATTCACCGTGCGCCCATCACGGCCGATGACCTTGCCGACGTCCTCGGGGGCGACCTTCAGCTCGAAGAGCCGGGCGCCGTCCACGTCGGACATGCGCAGGCCGACCTGGTCCGGTTGGTCGACCAGGGCCCGCGCCAGATACGTGAGGAGTTGCTCCACGTCCGCTCAGTACAGGAGGCGGGCGCGGATCAGGCCGCGGGGGTGGTCTTCGGCTGCTTCGAGGCGACCTTGATGAGGTCCGCCACCGTCTCGGAAGGCGTCGCGCCCGTCTTCAGCCAGTAGTTCAGCCGGTCCTCGTTGAACTCCACCTTCGGCGGGTTGAGGTTCGGGTCGTACGCACCCACCGCCTCGATGAACTTGCCGTCCCGGGGGTTCCGGGAGTCGGTGGCAACCACGTGGTAGTACGGCTTCTTCTTGGCGCCCGCGCGGGCAAGACGGAGGACAACGGCCATGGAGTGCTCCAACGAACAAGTAACGACGATGGAAACGGGGTGGCGCTCTTAACGCCGCTCCCGCTGGATTGTCAAGGAAGCTCGGGACCTTATGTCGTGCGCTGCTCGACCTGCTCCCCGCGGTTGGCGAGCTGGCCGCAAGCCCCGGCGATGTCCCGCCCCCGGTTGCGACGGATGTAGGCGGCCACGTGGCCGTCCGAGAGGATGGCCCGGAACTGCTCCGCCCGCTCCTCCGCGGTGGTCTGGAACCCCAGCCCGGGGTTCTCGTTGTAGGGAATCAGGTTGACCTTCACCGGAATTCCCTTCAGCAGCTGGATGAGGCGGTGGGCGTCCTCGTCCGCGTCGTTGAAGCCCTGGATGAGGACGTACTCGAAGGTGATGCGCCGGCCCTGGCGCAGGGGGAACTTGCGGCACGCGTCCAGCAACGCGGCGATGTTCCACTTGCGGTTGACGGGCATCGTCTTGCTGCGCTGCTCGTCCGTGCTGGCGTTGAGGGAGATGGCCAGCTTCACGTCGGTCTCCTTGCCGAAGCGCTCGATCATGGGAACGAGGCCGACGGTGGAGACGGTGATGTGCCGGTGGCTGAAGTTGGGGCCGTCCTCGGACTGGAGGATGGCGAGCGCCGTCTTCAGGTTCTCGAAGTTGTGCAGCGGCTCGCCCATCCCCATGAACACGAGGTTGGAGAGCGGGCGGAGCGTCTCGTGGCCCTCGTTCTTGCGGACCTCGCGGTTGACGGCGTGGACCTGGGCGACGATCTCCCCGGGCGTCAGGTTGCGCTTGAGGCCCATGGTGCCCGTCATGCAGAAGCCGCAGGCCATGGCGCACCCCACCTGGGTGGACACGCACAGCGTCCTGCGGTCCTCGGAGGGCATGTAGACGGACTCGATGTAGCGGCCGTCCCGCGTCTTCCACCGGTACTTGATGGTGCCGTCGGTGCTGCGCAGCTCCACGTCCTTCACCAGCGGGACGATCTCCGCGGTCTGCTTGAGCTTCTCGCGCAGGGCCTTGGACAGGTCCGTCATCTCGTCGAACGAGGTGGCGCCGCGCTGGTGCAGCCAGCGGTAGACCTGGGGGGCCCGGAACGGGCGCTCGCCGAGCTGCTCGGTGACGAAGCGGGTGAGGCCCTCCATGGACAGGCTGGCCACGTCCACGAGCTTCGCGGGCGCGGGCGCCGGCAGGGGCTCCGTGACGGGAAGGGAAGCGGTGGCGGGGGTCTCGGTCATCGTCGTCGCGCTGTAAACGGTGGGCCTGGGGGCGTCCCTTCCCATACCTGGGGCCGGGGTGTCAAAGGAGGCCACGACCCCCATGTCCCCTACCGAGCCGCCCTGCCCCACCGGAAACGACACCGGCCCGGGCCAGCACCCTCGAGGGAGCCGACACCGGGCCGGACGTCCAGGGCCGCAGGGGGGCGGCCCCATCGCCTACTTCTTGGCGGTGTACTCGTACGACTGGGTCTCCGTCTCGCGGAAGAAGTACGCGATCTCGATCTTCGCGTTCTCCAGGCTGTCGGAGCCGTGGACCGTGTTCTGGTCGATGCTGGTCGCGAAGTCCTTGCGGATGGTGCCCTCGGCGGCGTTCGCCGGGTTGGTGGCGCCCATGATGTCGCGGTTGGCGAGGACGGCGTTCTCACCCTCCAGCACCATCAGGACCACCGGGCCGGAGATCATGAACTGCACCAGGTCCTTGAAGAACGGACGCGCCTTGTGGACCGCGTAGAAGCCCTCGGCCTCCTTCTGGGACAGCTGCTGCAGCCGGATGGCGACCGGCTTCAGGCCCTTGTCCTCGAAGCGGGTGATGATCTTCCCGATGACGCCCTTCTGCAGACCGTCCGGCTTGATGATGGACAGCGTACGCTCGATGGCCATGTGACTGGCTCCTTGTTCCCTTGAGGGGTGTTAGCGCTTCTTGGGGCCGCGCTTGACGGCCTCCTGGAGGGTGGTGCCCAGCTCGGCGGGGCTGGCGGCCATCAGGATGCCCGCGGCCTCCATCGCCTTGATCTTCTCCGTCGCCGTGCCTTTGCCGCCGGAGATGATGGCGCCGGCGTGGCCCATGCGCTTGCCCGGGGGCGCCGACTGGCCGGCGATGAACCCGGCGATGGGCTTGGTGAACTCGCGAGCCACGTACTCCGCGCCCGCCTCCTCGGCGCTGCCGCCGATCTCGCCGATCATGATGACCGCGTCGGTGTCCGGATCCGCGTTGAACAGCTTCAGCACGTCCACGAAGTCCGTGCCGTTCACCGGATCACCACCGATGCCCACCGCCGTGGACTGGCCCAGGCCCAGCTGCGTCAGCTGGTGCACGGCCTCGTAGGTCAGCGTGCCGGAGCGGGACACCACGCCGATGCGGCCCGGCTTGTGGATGTGGCCCGGCATGATGCCGATCTTGCACCTGGCGCCAGGGGTGATGACGCCCGGGCAGTTGGGGCCGATGAGGCGCACGCCCGGCTTGCCCTGCAGGTAGCGCTTGGCGCGCACCATGTCGAGGACGGGGATGCCCTCGGTGATCGTGATGATGAGGGACACGCCCGCGTCGGCGGCCTCCATGATGGAGTCGGCGGCGAACGGGGGCGGCACGAAGATGACGGACGTGTTCGCGCCCGTCTGCTTCACGGCGTCGGCGACCGTGTCGAACACGGGAACCTTGCCCTCGAACTGGGTACCGCCCTTGCCCGGCGTCACGCCGGCCACGAGCTTGGTGCCGTACTCCAGCATCTGCTTCGAGTGGAACGAGCCCGCCGAGCCGGTGATGCCCTGGCAGAGGACCTTCGTGTTTTCGTTGACGAGGATGCTCATGGCGCTCCTTCAGGAAAGTGTTGGCGATGAAGCGCGCCGGACTACTTCAGCGCGGCGACGGCCTTCTCCGCCGCCTGCCGCAGGTTGTCCGCCGGGGTGATGGCGAGGCCGGAGTTGCGCAGCAGCTCCTTGCCCAGCTCGACGTTGGTGCCTTCCAGCCGGACCACGAGCGGGACCTTGAGCTGGACCTCCTTCGCCGCGGCGATGATGCCCTCGGCGATGACGTCGCACTTCATGATGCCGCCGAAGATGTTGACCAGCACCGCCTTCACCGCGGGGTCGGCCAGGATGAGCTTGAAGGCCGCCGTCACCTTCTCCTTGCTCGCGCCGCCGCCCACGTCCAGGAAGTTGGCCGGCTCACCGCCCACCAGCTTGATGGTGTCCATGGTGGCCATGGCCAGACCCGCGCCATTCACCATGCAGCCGATGTTGCCGTCGAGCGCGATGTACGCCAGGTCCCACTCCTTGGCCTGCGTCTCGCGCGCGTCCTCCTCGGCCAGGTCGCGGTACTCCAGCAGGTCCTTGTGCCGGTACAGCGCGTTCTCGTCGAACGTCACCTTCGCGTCGAGCGCCACCACGCCGCCATCCTTCAGGATGACCAGCGGGTTGATCTCCACCAGCGACGCGTCCGTCTCCACGAACATCTTGTAGAGCGCGGTGCAGAACTGGACGAACTTGTTCACCGTCGGGCCCGTCAGGCCCAGGCCGAAGGCCAGCTTGCGGCCCTGGAAGTCCAGGAAGCCCACCGCCGGATCCACCGACTCGCGGAGGATCTTCTCCGGGTGCTTCTCCGCCACTTCCTCGATCTCCACGCCGCCCTCGCGGGAGGCCATGAAGGTGACGCGGCTGGTGGCGCGGTCCAGCGTCACGCCCAGGTACAGCTCCTGGCCGATGGCGAGACCCTCTTCGATGTAGACCTTGTGGACCGTCTGGCCTTCCGGCCCGGTCTGGATGGTCTTCAGCTTCATGCCCAGCATCGCCTTGGCGAGGTCCTTCGCCTCGGCGGGGCTCTTGGCCAGCTTCACGCCGCCACCCTTGCCGCGACCACCCGCGTGGATCTGGGCCTTCACCACGACGACCGGCGTGGCGAGCTGCTTGGCGGCCGCCTCCGCATCGTTCGGCGACAGCGCGAGGATGCCCTTCGGCGTGGGCACGCCGTACTTCCGGAAGATTTCCTTGCCCTGGTACTCGTGGATTTTCATCGAGGCTCCATGTGGAGACGAGGGGGACGACCCCTTACAGGCGGCCAGCGCGTGCCCCTCATTGCGCAGAAAACAACGGATGGCAAGGCCGTTTGACCCGACATGCACCGCGGTGCGGCAGCGGGTGGACAGCAGATAACCCAGGATGTCCGGCGAGATGAGCGCGCCTTCAAGGCCGCGTCACGAGGGGGTGACGAAGCCCCAGGCCGTCTGGCGCTCGGCGGACGACGCGCGAGGCCCTCGAGTCGAGCACTCCCCCGCGCCCGTGGGCCAAGCCCGCGTCGGGCCGCTCGAGCTCCGTGACGGGCAACGGCGACGGCCCCGCCCCACGTCCACGAGGGACGCGAGCACGGGGCCGCCAGCAAGCGCGCCGTGAGCGGCGGAGGGCCTAGCCCGGACCGCCGTGGCTCTTGCGCTCCTCTTCCTTGGAGAAGAGGTCCTTGATGACCACCTTGGTGACCTCGCGGTTCATCATCGCGATGGAGGTGGTGAGCGGAATCTCCTTCGGGCAGACCTTGACGCAGTTCTGCGCCTTGCCGCAGTCGGAGAGGCCGCCGGGGCCCATGAGCGCGCGCACGCGCTCCTCGGCGTTCATCTTCCCCGTCGGGTTCATGTTGAACAGGCGGGCCTGGCTGATGGCCGCCGCGCCGACGAAGGAGTTGTCGATGGTGACCTGCGGGCACGCCTCCAGGCAGCTGCCGCAGGTGATGCACGTGGACAGCACGTACATCGTGGACTGATCCACCGGCGACTGACGCGGGCCGGGGCCCAGGTTGTGCGTGCCGTCGATGGGCACCCAGCCCTTGACGCGCTTGAGGGCCTCGAACATGCGGTTGCGGTCCACCGCCAGGTCGCGGACGACGGGGAACTTCGTCATCGGCTCCAGGGTGATGGGCTGCTCCAGCTTGTCGATGAGCGCCGAGCAGGCCATGCGCACGCGCCCGTTGATGTTCATGGCGCAGCTGCCGCAGACCTCCTCGAGGCACGCGGCGTCCCACACCACCGGCGGCACCTTCTTGCCGTCCGACGTGACGGGGTTGCGCTGGATCTCCATCAGGCACGAGATGACGTTGGCGCCCTTGCGATACGGGACCTTGAACTCGTCGTAGTGGCCCGGCTTGCTGGGATCATCCTGCCGCCAGATGCGGAAGGTGATGGTCTGGTTACTGACGGCGGATGCCTGTGCGGTGTCCATGTGGCTCGGCCCTTCGCTTCACAGTCAGTTACGGGGGTCCGGACCTGCGCCCGGACCCACCCCAAGAACTCCCCGGCGACTCACGCGTACCAGCGCGGCTCGGGCTTCAACACGTCGGTCTTGACGTCCTCGTAGGAGATCTGCGGCCCCTGCTCGGCGTACTTCGCGATGGTCGTCTTCGCCCACTTGTCGTGGCGCTTCTGCCACAGCGCCATCCACTCGGGATCCTGGTTCGGGTCCTTCGTCTTGGGCTCGGGCAGCGAGAAGTCCGGCTTGTAGTGCGCGCCGCGGCTCTCGTCGCGCAAGAGCGCGCTGGTGGCGATGACCTCGCCCAGCTCCAGCATGTTCCACAGCTGGTTGGTGTACGAGAGCGAGCGGTTGGAGGAGTTGCCCGTGTCGAGCACGTTGACGTTCGCCCAACGGCTCTTGAGCTCGCGGATCTTCTCCACCGTCTTCTTCAGCCGGTCGTTGTAGCGGACGACGGTGCAGTTCTCCGTCATCACGTCGCCCAGCTCCTTCGCCAGCCCGTACGGGTTCTCCGGGCCGTTCATCTTCTTGATGGTGGCGAAGCGGTCCTCCCAGTAGCGCTTGGCGTCCTGGAAGTACTTCTGCGGCATCGCCGCCGCGCTCGTCTCGTTGTTCTTGGCGAACGCCGTCATCGCCGGGCCGCCGATCATGCCCGAGTAGATGCAGGACAGGAGCGAGTTGGCGCCCAGGCGGTTGGCGCCGTGGAACGCGTAGTCCGCCTCTCCCGCGGCGTACAGGCCGGGGATGTTGGTGGACTGGTTCTTCGGGCTGCCCTCCAGCGGGGTGTTGTCCTTGTTCGGCTCGAACGTCACATACAGGCCGCCCATGGAGTAGTGCATGCCCGGGAAGATGACCATCGGCGTGACGCGCGGGTCGTCTCCCACGAACTTCTCGTAGATCTCCATGACGCCCTTGATCTTGGCGTCGAGCGTCTTGGCCGGGATGTGCGTGACGTCCAGGTACACGCCGTCGCGCCCGCCGATGCCCATGCCCAGGTCGCGGCAGACCATGAAGATCTCGCGCGTGGCGACGTCGCGGGGGACCAGGTTCTTGTACTTGGGGTACTTCTCCTCGAGGAAGTACCAGCGCTCGCTCTCCGGGATGTCCCGGGGCCCGCGCGGGTCACCCTTCTTGCGGGGCACCCAGACGCGGCCACCCTCGCCGCGCACCGACTCGCTCATCAGGCGCAGCTTGTCCTCGCCCGGGATGGAGGTCGGGTGCACCTGGATGAACTCGCCGTTGGCGTAGATGGCGCCCTCCATGTAGGCGCGACCCGCGGCGGTGCCGGTGTTGATGATGGAGTTGGTCGAGCGACCGAAGACGATGCCCGGGCCACCCGTGGCCAGGCACACGGCCTCCGCAGGGAAGGTGCGGATCTCCATGGTCCGCAGGTCCACGGCCACGCTGCCGATGCAGCGGCCGGTCTCGTCCTTCACCGTGCCCAGCCACTCCCAGTACTCGTACTTGGTGACCTTGCCCTCGGCCTCGTAGCGGCGCACCTGCTCGTCCAGCGCGTACAGCAGCTGCTGGCCCGTGGTCGCGCCCGCGAACGCGGTGCGGTGGTGGAGCGTTCCACCGAAGCGGCGGAAGTCGAGCAGCCCTTCCGGCGTACGGTTGAACGTCACGCCCATGCGGTCCAGCAAGTAGATGATGCTGGGGGCCGCGTAGCACATGCCCTTGACGGACACCTGCTCCGCCAGGAAGTCGCCGCCTCGCAGCGTGTCCTTGACGTGGATCTCCGGGCTGTCGCCCTCCCCCTTCGTGTTCACCGCGCCATTGATGCCGCCCTGGGCGCAGACCGAGTGGGAGCGCTTCACCGGAACGAGCGAGAGCACATCCACCTGGTGACCCGCCTCAGCGAGCTTGATCGTCGTCATCAGCCCCGCGAGACCGCCGCCCACCACCGTGAACCGCGCTGCTGCTGCCATCATCGTCTCCTTGACTGCCAGGATGCCGGACACACCCTGAGTCGCCAGCGCGCCTCACGGGACACGCCACGCTCCGGACACCCCTGTGCGAGTTCTACAGGCTAGTTAACTTGGCGAAATCGCGCCGCAACGACGGCGCCTGGGGCGATAAGACCGCGTCATTCGCGGCATCAGCCACGGGGCCCGCCGGACCTTGCCGGCGGGCCACCTGCGGCTGGAACGGATTACAGCTTGACGGAGTCGACCGTCTGCTTGACCGACGCGAAGGACTTGTTCAGCTCGGCCTTCTCGGCGTCGTTGAGGTCGACGGTGATGATCTTCTCCACGCCGCCCGCGCCGATCTGGACGGGGACGCCGAAGAAGTAGTCGTTGATGCCATACTGGCCCTTCAGCAGCGCCGCGCCCGGGAGGATGCGCTTGCGGTCGAAGATGTAGCTCTCCGCCATGGCGATAGCGGAGGCCGCGGGGCCGAAGTAGGCGCTGCCCGTCTTGTAGAGGGCCACCAGCTCGCCGCCGCCCTTGCGGGTGCGGTCGACGATGGCGTCCAGCTTGTCCTTGGCGATGAGCTCCGTCAGGGGCACGCCGCCCACGGTGCTGTGGCGCACCAGGGGGACCATGTCGTCGCCGTGGCCGCCGAGCACCAGGGCCTCCACGTCACGGATGGAGGAGCCCAGGGCCTCCGCCACGAAGCACTTGAAGCGGCTGGTGTCCAGCACGCCCGCCATGCCCACGACCATGTTGTCCGGCAGGCCGGCGATCTTGTGGAGCGCGAACACCATCGCGTCCAGCGGGTTGGCCACGTTGATGACGAAGGCGTTGGGGGCGTGCTGCTTGATGTTGCCCGCCACGTCCTTCATGATCTTCAGGTTGACCTCGAGCAGGTCCTCCCGGCTCATGCCCGGCTTCCGGGGGACGCCCGCGGTGATGATGATGACGTCCGAACCCGCGACGTCCTTCCAGTCCGTGGAGCCGGTGACGCGGCAGTCATAGCCGTCCACCGCCGACAGCTGGTTGATGTCCAGCGCCTTGCCCTTGACCAGCCCCTCGGCCGCCGGGATGTCGTAGAGCACCACGTCGCCCAGCGACTTCTGCACCGCGAGCAGCGCGAGGTTGCCGCCGATCTGCCCGCCACCGATGAGACCAATCTTCTTCTTGCGATTCTGAGCCATGGATTCGCCGTCTCCCGTGCCCCGTGAGGGGATTACATGTGCTTGATGATGGCCTGACCGAACTCGGAGCACTTCACCTCGGTCACTCCGGACTGCCCCTCCTGCTTCATCAGGCGGGCGAAGTCGTAGGTCACCGTCTTGGCGGCGATGGCGCGGTCCATGCCCTGGATCATCATGTCCGCGGCCTCGTGCCAGCCCAGGTGCCGGAACATCATCTCGCCGGAGAGGATGACCGAGCCCGGGTTCACCTTGTCCTGATCCGCGTACTTGGGCGCCGTGCCGTGCGTCGCCTCGAAGACGGCGTGGCCGGTCACGTAGTTGATGTTGCCGCCCGGCGCGATGCCGATGCCGCCCACCTGGGCCGCCAGCGCGTCCGACAGGTAGTCGCCGTTGAGGTTCAGCGTGGCGATGACGTCGAACTCGTCCGGACGGGTGAGCACCTGCTGCAGGGTGATGTCCGCGATGGAGTCCTTGACGATAATCTTGCCCGCCACCACCGCCGCCTTCTGCTCGGCGTTCGCCGCGTCCTCGCCCTTGGCGGCCTTGGTCACCTCCCACTGATCCCAGGTGTAGACCTTGTCACCGAACTCGCGGGCGGCCAGCTCGTAGCCCCACTTGCGGAAGGCGCCCTCGGTGTACTTCATGATGTTGCCCTTGTGGACCAGGGTGACGCTCTTGCGCTTGTGGTCCACCGCGTACTGGATGGCCGCGCGGATCAGCCGGTCGCTGCCCTCCTTGGACACCGGCTTCACGCCCAGGCCGATGTTGGAGGGGAAGCGGATCTTCCCGAACTCCTTCGGGAACTCCTGCTTGAGCAGGCCCAGGAACTTCTCCGCCGCCGCGGAACCCGCCTCGAACTCGATGCCCGCGTAGATGTCCTCCGTGTTCTCGCGGAAGATGGTCATGTCGACCTTCTCCGGCGTCTTCACGGGGCTGGGCACGCCCTTGAAGTACCGCACCGGGCGCAGGCAGACGTACAGGTCGAGCAGCTGGCGCAGCGCCACGTTCAGGGAGCGGATGCCACCGCCCACCGGCGTCGTCAGGGGGCCCTTGATGCCGACGAGGTAGGTGCGGAAGGCCTCGACCGTCTCGTCCGGCAGCCAGTTGTTGACGGCCTTGAAGGACTTCTCACCCGCGAGGACCTCGTACCAGGCGATCTTCTTCTTGCCCTTGTAGGCCTTCTCCACCGCCGCGTCGAAGACGGCCTGGGAGGCACGCCAGATGTCGCGGCCGGTGCCGTCACCCTCGATGTAGGGGATGATCGGGTGATCCGGGACCGACAGCTTGCCGTTCTGGAGGGTGATCTTCTCGCCGGACGACGGGGGCGCCATGACGTACTCCTGGAAGGTGTGACCGTGTAAGAAGGCGCGGGATAGTCGAGAACCCGCCCCCCTCCCGTCAAGGAGTTTGGCCACTCGTCCAGCTTGCAGGACTTATCGGACCCAGCGGCGAGACACGAGCGGATGTGGACCGCCCTGGCGCGCGAGGGAACGGTGCCCCGGAGACGTCGCTACCAGCTGGACAATCCAGGCGCGGGGAAGCTCACGGTGACGCACAGACCGGAGTCCTCGCCACAGGCGCCCACCAGCGTGCCGCCCAACGACTCCACCAGCTCCCGCGCCCGCGCGAGCTGGCGATGCCTGGGGCCCGCGAGCACCGGAGAGAGGAAGGCCGCGTGGAGCTCGCGCTCGGACAGCCGGGCGTCCGGCGTGCGCACCCGGAAAGAGGGGCCCTCGTCCCCGAAGTCATCCGGAGGCTCCACCACCAGTCGGACGCCCCGCCCTCCCGCGTGGTCCACCGCGTGGGCCAGCAGCAGCAACATCACCTGACCGGCGCGCCTCCGGCTCACCCGCGCCAGCGCCGCGTCCTCCGGCACGTCCAGCGCCACCTCCACCCCGTGGAGCCGGCGCGTGGCCACCAGCAGCGCCCTCGCCTCGCTCGCCACGTTCCCCAGGTTCGCCTGGAGCACGTCCGGGCCTTCCACCAACTCCAGGGAAGGCACGCGCGCGGGGACACGGGCCGGCTCCCCTCCTTCACGGACCGTCACCACTGGAATCCCGGCCACCGCGCTCATCTCACACCCCGTCAGGTCGACGACGTACGAGCTGTGACTCTAGTGGGTTCCCCCGACACGCTCCATTTCACTACGAGAAACTCCGCGGGGCGTGATTGACTGAGAACATTACAGATACGCGACATCTTCGCCGTACTGTTGTCGTGTCCTTGGCATACACTTCGTGAAATTCGGAGAAGAACCCTGTCAGGGTTGACCCAGTGTTCTAGATTCCCGCCTTGACGAAAACAGCAAGGCTGCACAAATTCGATTTGACTGTTCCTGCCGACTCCGTATGATGCGGACCCATAGCGAAACGCCGCCTACCGCCGTACCGCTGGAGCAGGGAGGAACTGTCGTGCTTGCAACTTCGCCAACCGCATCGGGCGTTCCTCACTACCGGAGAAGGGGGCTCCTGAACATGGAAGGGGGAAACCCGCTCTCCCAGCGCTCGAGGGTCGAGTTCGACAGCCGCGACGCGTTCGTGAACGTGATTCCGCTGCCGCCGGCCGAGGCCGCGCTGGACGACTCGGGCTACTCGCTGCACGGCAAGGGCGCGGATGCGATCACCTGCGCGCTGGGCACGGCGGATGGCGGCATCGGTGAAGTGACGCGGCTGAGCCCCACCGTGGTGTGGGTGATGCCGCGCGGTCCGGTGAACACGTCGGAGGCCCCGACGATGCCGGTCTTCCTGAAGGGTCGTGGCGTCACCATCGGTCCGCTGATTGGCGCGTTCATCCGCGCGGACGCGGAGACGGTGGACGCGCCCGTGGGCCTGCAGCTGGTGGGCGTGACGGTGGAGCAGGGCCGGCAGATCCTCGACATGCTGGCGGACGCGCTCCAGCGCGGCGTGGCGGAGCCGGCGGCCTCGGCGCTGCCGGTGCAGGACACCATCGAGGACGCCGAGCGCATCCGCGCCATCCTCGCGGCCATCTGCGCCTCGCGGAACAAGGGCGTGCTGCGCCGCATGGGCCGTTCGGTGCGCATGGAGCTCGAGCGCCTCAACACGGCGGCCTCGCAGCTGGAGTGGCGCGTCGACGAGACGGTGGCCGGCTGGGGCGAGGCGCCCTACGAGGTCGACATCATCGGCTACAACAGCGCCTACCGCATGCGCCTGGAGTCCGCGGGGAGCGCCGGCGACCAGCTCCTCACGCCCCTGCCCTCGCAGCTGCAGCGCATCCGTCACCGCTGGCACCGCCGCGTCGCCGCTCCGGAGGGCACCACCGTCCGCTTCCATCACCCGCTGTGGCGGGAGCTGGGCGAGCTGAAGCGGGACCTGGTGGACCTGTCCTTCTCCGGTCTGTGCATCCGCTGCAAGCCCGAGGACCTGATGTTCCCCGGCCTGCTGCCGCCCCACATCGAGCTGGACACGGGCGACGGCCAGACGCTGACGCTGCGCGGGGAGCTGCGCTACGTCTCCAGCGCGCGCGCGGACGGCTTCGTGCTGTGCGGCCTGAGCGTGCAGCCCTACTCGTCCGACGAGGCGCGCTGGGTCAGCTTCGTCTCCCAGACGACGACGCCGACGACGCGCACCGCCGAGGGCCTGACCGAGGGACTCTGGGACGTTTTCACCCTCTCCGGCTTCTTCAGCCTCGCCGGGAAGTCCCACGACGAGTTCGAGGCCCTGCGCCTGCAGTTCCGCACCATGGCGCAGCGGGCCGCCGAGGTGCCGCAGCTGTTCTGCCAGGCGGTGTGGCCCTCCGGTCGCGGCCCCGAGGCGACCATCTCCATCATGCGGACCCAGGAGCACTCCTGGCTGCTGCACCAGCTGGCCAAGCGCCCTGGCAAGCCGCACATGACGGTGATGGAGCCGGGCCGCATCCTGCGCGACATCTACGTGCGCACGTTCGAGCACGCGCAGAGCGACGCGGACTGCAAGTGGGTGGTGGCCTACGTCGAGGGCCTCAACCCGTGGATCGCCAAGTCCCACGTCCGCTACGCCGAGCGGCAGATGGCGGTGGACCCCGAGCAGGCCTTCAGCAAGCGCGTGCGGATGCTGGATGTCTACACGCACGAGCTGACGGGACGCACCCACGAGGGCATCGAGATCGCCCCCGCCACGTCGGAGGAGATCTCCCGGCTGGTGGAGACCATCGGTCGCAACCGCCCCAACTGCTACATGGAGGCGCTCGATTTCACCCGGGAGCGCTTCGACATGCGCCGCATCCAGGCCCGCTGGGAGGGCTTCGGGCTGGAGCGCGAGCGCGGAGTCGTGGTCGCGCGGATCAACGGCGTCGCCGTGGCCGCGGCGGTGATGGAGCTGGGCCAGCAGGGAACCAATCTGTACTCCATGCTGGACATGACCCGTCTCTTCCCGCTGACCGAGGAAGGACCGTCCACCTTCGTGGCACTGGTGGACGCCGCGCGCCGCTGGTACTCGGCGCGCAACCGTCGCTCGTTCCACTTCATCTGCGAGGACGAGGGCGGCAGCTACATCGAGGAGGCCGGCATCCACGGCGGTCCTGATCCCTATCTGTGGATCATCTCCGCCAAGCTGATCCCCGACTACCTCGAGCACATCAGCGAGCTCACCATCGGGCGCCGTGGCGCTCACAATTCGCGCTAACACCACAACATAGGGGTTCAAAACATGAGCAAGCAACTCGTGGAGCAGAAGTACGTTCCGCACGTCGCCGCCGCACGCGAACGCCTCAAGACGTCTCCCGCCCTCAAGACGTTGCTGGACCCGAAGGCGGATCCGACGTTCGTCGAGGCCTTCCTCATCCAGTACAACTCGCGCGGTGTCTACATGACGGAGCCCGTGGACGGGTGGATCCGCCGCGCTGGCGAGGCCACCGTGAAGGCGGGCCTGAAGGACGTGGGCGAGAAGCTCATCACCCACGCCAAGCACGAGGAAGGCCATCACCTGATGATGGTCGAGGACGCCAAGGGCCTCGTGGAGAGCTGGAACTCGAAGAACAGCATCAAGCTGGACGCGAACGCGCTGATCAAGCAGACGCCCACCCAGTCCATGGTCGACTACCGGCGGATCCACGAGGACACCATCGCCGGCCCGGTGCCCGCCGCGCAGGTCGCCATCGAGTATGAGATCGAGAACCTGTCGATCGTCTTCGTGCCCGGCCTGCTGGAGCAGGCCCAGCGAGTGTGTGGCAAGGACGTGCTCGAGAAGATGTCCTTCCTCAAGGAGCACGCGGAGCTCGACGTGGGCCACACCGCCCTCAACGAGGTCATGCTGAACAAGCTGCTGGAGCAGGTCTCCGACGACAAGGCGGAGATCATCGCCAAGACGGGCGCCGAGGCGCTCGACATCTACCTGCGCTTCCTCGCCGACTGTATCGAGCAGGCCCAGGGCATGCTGAAGGCCAAGGCCGCCGCGGCCTGAGTCGTCCACCTCCTCGTCCGACATCCCGGGGCGCCCAGGACCCTTCACCCGGTCCGGGCGCCCCGATTGCGTTCGAGCGCCCTACCCCGCCCGACGGACATCCCGCTCGCGCCCGCCCACGGATGGACGCAGGTGCCCCTTGAGCGAGCGCTGGAGGTCCGCGAACCGCGCCGTGGGCACCGCGCCATAGACGTAGCGGTCCGGCCGCACCACCGCGACATCCACCGCGTGGCGCGAGAACCAGGCCATCAGCCGCCCGTCCACATCCACCACCGCGTCCGGCGGCACGGGACCGGAGTGCGTCGCGGGCAGGATGCTCCAGGCCACCATCCCAAGCGACTCGGCCAGGGCGCGCGCCTCACGCCGCAGCTCGCCCGCGACGTCGCCTCGGACGAGCACCCCGAAGCCTGGCCCCATGACGTCGTCGAGCCGCGCCCGCGCGCCCTCGGCCGTCTCCACCCGGGGCTGGGGGATGCAGCCCCCCTCCGGCGCGTCCTCGCCCCGGCGTCCCCCCAGCAGGAAGCCTCGCCGGAGCGGGACGACGGGCCGCGCGCGGAACTCCCGGATGAAGGCGCCCGTCACGGGCAACCGGTACAACAGCCGGATGAGCACGTTGCGCAGGCGCGACAGGAGCCAGCCGCCCGACATCATCACCCTCCCCATCGCGTTCGAGCTCTGGATGAGCTCCTCGACGTGGGCCCGGCGCTCCAGCTCGTACGTCTCCAGCAGCGTCCGCGCCGCCGTCCCCTCCAGGACGCAGGCCAGCTTCCACGTCAGGTTGGCCGCGTCGCGCAGCCCCGAGCACAGACCCTGCCCCAGGAACGGCGGCATCAGGTGCGCCGCGTCTCCCAGCAGGAAGGCGCGCCCCACCTGCCAGCGGCTCGCCAACCGGCTGTGGTACGAGTACACGTTGGCGGAGCGCACCTGGACGGACGCGGAGTCGACGAAGCGCGCGAGCAGCGCCCTCACCGCCTCCGGCTCACGCGCCCGCTCCAGGTCCGTGCCCGAGGGGATGATGATGTCGAAGCGCAGCTCGTCCTTCGCCGTGCGCGTGATGAAGCCACGTCGCTCCGGGCCACAGAGATAACAGCTGAAGTCCGGCTCCGGCGCCGCCGTGCCCACGGTGATGGCGAGCGCGTGCTCGAGGCCCGTGGTGCCCTCGAGCTTCAGGTCCAGCATCCGTCGCACCATGCTGTGCGCGCCGTCCGCCCCCAGCAGGTACTCCGCCCGCACCACGGACGTGCGCGCCGTGACGACGTCACGCACCTGGGCCGTGAGCCCGTTCTCGTCCTGGACGAACGACTCCAGCACGTGGCCCTGCCACAACTCGACATGAGGGAAGCGCCCCATGCCCCGGCGCAGCGCCGCCTCCATCCGAGGCTGCTGGAACAGCGCCCCCACGGGATGCCCGTTCGGCGCATCCAGCTTCGTGAAGTCCACTTCGGCCAGCACGCGCGACTCATCGTCGAGATACTGCAAGCGTCTGCACGGGTGGAAACCGACCTCCAGCGCGCCCTCCAGCCCCGCCGACTGGAAGATTCGCTGGGCCTCGTCATCCACGCTGATGGCGCGGGACTGGCCGTGCGCCGAGGACTCGCGCTCCACCACCAGGGTCGAGATGCCTCGCTGACCGAGCAGGTTCGCCGCCATGGCGCCCACGGGCCCACAGCCGACGATGATGACATCAACGGTCTTTTGCAACACGGCCACCTCCTGACATGACAGGGAATGAAGCTGCCGCAGGCCCCGGCCGACCGCCGGAACCGTCTGTATCCGTGTCACGGATTTCCCGAACCCCGGCGTCCCCCATGAATACGCCGCGCGTTGAATTCCTTGCATGTTTGCGATTCGCCGAGGGCGGCGAATCCGTCGCAAAACCGTTGCGTATTCTCAGACAGCCGCGAGGCAGGACGTACCCGCTGAGATTCCGTCGTGCGGCGAGGTGGGTGCGCGCTTCTTCGTTCACTTCAAGATTGCGTCCACATGGAATCAAACGGACATGCGACGCGTGTGTTCCCTGTCTGGAAGGCGGCAGTGACAGCGGGAAGCGACGCGGGGCGTCGTGCATTCTGGCGGCATCGGGTGTTTCGTCCAGGTCCCCCCTCACGCGTGGTTCGCGAAGGAGCAGTCCCATGGAATGGCTCGAATTCCCCCGCTGGTCCCCCGAAGTGGAGCGACAGCTCACGCAACAGGCGGCCCGGATGGGAGCGGTGGCCGCCAGGAGGGCCAGCCCGACGCGCAGGCCCCGCGCCAGCGCCACCACGGTGGCGACGGTGTATCGGCTGAACGCGATGCTGCGCGAGTACCCCCGGTCGAATCCGTGGGGCCACCCCGCCACCGAGAGTTGAACAGCGCTCTCGCGCGAACGGGCCCCCCTGCCAGTCGGGCCAGGGGCCGCCCGCTCGCCCGTCCGCTTGGCCTCCATCGCCAGCGCACCCGGGCTTGAGCGGGAATTGACTCACATATCAACCATCAGCGCACGCACCCTCCCCCAAGGGCCTTGGGTGACGACGCGGCGACGGGTCAGCCGCTGGCGTCCCGGCGCAACACCTGCCGCTCGAGCTTGCCCATCGCATTGCGTGGCAGCGCTTCTCGCCAGATGAAACGGGCAGGTTGTTTGAAACCCGCGAGGCATCGTCGACACCAGGCCGTGAGTGTTTCGCCATCCGGCGGCGCATGGCCGGCGCGAGGCACGAGGAAGGCCACGGGCACCTCGCCCCAGCGTGCGTCGGGGATGCCCACCACCGCGGCCTCCGCGATTGCCGGGTGGTCGACGAGGACGGCCTCGATTTCGGCGGGGTAGACGTTCTCGCCGCCGCGCACGATGAGGTCCGTGCGCCGCGACAGCACGGTGAGCCGGCCCCGTTCGTCGAGGACGCCGAGGTCCTTCGTGTGGAGCCAGCCGTCGCGGAGGGCCTCGCGCGTGGCCTCGGGGCGCCGCCAGTAGCCGGCCATCACCGTGGGGCCCCGCACCTGGATGTCGCCCTCCACCCCCGGGCCGCGCGGCCTGCCCTCGGCGTCGACGACGCGCACCTCCACCCCCGGCAGCGCGGGCCCCGCGGTGCGGCCATCGGCCTCGCCGGGGTGCTCGGTGGCGGCCTGGGAGCAGGACTCGGTGAGCCCGTATGTCTGGAGCGCGACGAGGCCCACGGCCCGCGCCCGCTCCAGCAGGGGCACCGGCACCGGCCCACCACCAATCAACGCGAACCTGAACGTGGAGGGGACGCGCCGGCCGCCACGCACGTCGAGGACTCGCTCCAGGGTGGTCGCCACGAGGCTGGCGTGGGACACCGCGTCCTCGTCGATGGCCCGGTTGGTGGCCTCGGCGTCGAACCGCTCGTGGAGCACCAGGCAGCCACCCTCGTACGCCGTGCGCGTCAACATGGACAGGCCACCGACGTGGAACAGCGGCAGCGTCCCGAGCCAGCGCGGCGCCGGATGGGGCCCCAGGTTCGCGGCGGAGGCCCGCGCGGAGGCGCGGAAGTTCCCCTCCGTCAACACCGCCCCCTTCGGACGTCCCGTCGTCCCGCTGGTGAAGAGCACCACGCGCGGCGAGCCCTCCTCCAGTGCGCGACAGGTGCCCGACGTGGCCGTCCCCGCGAACGACTCCAACGGCTCGGCGCGGGGGAGCTTGTCGCGCAGGGGCTCCAGCGCCAACACGAGGCCCGGTTCGACGTCCTCGACGAGGGGCGCGAGCTCCGCGGCGGTCAGCCGGGCATTGAGCGGCGCGAAGAGCGCGCCCAGCCGCCCCAGGGCCCAGAAGAGGAAGACGGAGGCGACATGGTTCGTGGCCAGGAGCGCCACGCGCTGCCCTTCGCAGATTCCCCGGGTCTCCAACGCCGCCACCCAGCGCCCCACCTCTTCGTCCAGCTCGCGATACGACCACGAGCGCCCCGTGAAGGTGAGCGCCTGGGCCTCGGGATGAAGCCCGGCGCCTTCACGGATGGGACACGCCAGCGACTTCACACGACCACTCCTGTATCCAGCCCCAGCCCCGAGGACTCGGGGAGGCGGATGCGCCCATGGAGGGGCTTGTACTCATGCACGTCCGGCTCTCGCGCGAAGAGCCGCCCCACCGCGAGCCCCGACGCGAGCGCTCCCGACGGCAGCGCCGCGGCCAGGTGCGCCGCGCCCGCGCGAGCCACCACGCCGTCGAGCGAGCTCGTCACGTACGCCTGCATGCCGAGCCGCGCCGCGCGCATCGCCACCACGAGACAGGGGAGCAGGCCGCCCAGCACCATCGGCTTGAGCACCACCGCGCCGACCGCCGGCCCTCCGCCCAGCAGCGGATCGATGGCGAGCAGCGCCCGGAGCGTCTCGGGCGAGCCCAGCGACTCGTCCGCGGCGATGAGGCAGGGCGCGCGTCGCTGGACCCGCCACAGCGCGGCCAGGTCGTCCGGCGCCGTGGGCTGCTCGACCAGCTCCAGGCCATACCAACCCAGCTTGTCGAGCGCGAGCTTCGCCTCCGCCTCGGACCAGGCGCCATTGGCGTCCAGCCGCAACTTCACGTCCGGCCCCACCGCCTCGCGCACCACCTTCACGCGGCGCTCGTCGTCCTCCAGCGAGCGGCTGGCGACCTTCAGCTTCAACGTGCCGAAGCCCTCGGCCACGGCCGCGCGGGCCTCCTGCGCCAGGGCCTCCGGGCCCTCCGCGCCGAGCAGCGCGTTGACCACCACCTCCGGACGCGCCTCCTCCGCCAGGAGCCAGCACAGGGGCACGCCCTGGCGCCGGGCGAGCAGATCCAACAGGGCCAGCTCCAGCGCGTGCTCCGCGGCGGGCACGGGGGCCGGCGGCGCGGGGTGGCGCGCGCGGATGCGGACCCCCTCCCCCCTGGCCACGGTGGACGCGAACGGGGACAACGTGTCCTCCACCGCGCGCACGCTGTCGCCGAGCGTCTCCCCCTCGAGGGAGCGCAGCCACGCCCCGAGCACCTCGCCACAGAGGGACAGTGACTCCGTGCCGAACTCGGGCAGCGGCATCGCCTCGCCCAGCCCCACCCGGCCCTCCTCGTCCTCCAGTCGCACGAGGAAGCCCTCTCGCGCGGAGTAGGTACCGCGGGACGTCTTCAAGGGCTGGAGCAGCTCCAACCGCAGTGGGGTCAGCGTCGCGTGGACGATGCGCATGGGCTCACATCATCTCAGGTAGAGCCCCAGGCCGAACAGCACGCCGTAGAAAAGCTGGAACCGGGCCGTGCCCCCGAGCGCCGGATTCAGCGCCGCCCCCTGCTCGCGCAGCACCCGCTTCAGCGGCGGCACCGCGAACGGCAGGCTCAGGAACGACAGGAACACCCAGGGCCCCGCATGGCCGGCCAGGTACATGGCGACGGGCGTCAGGAAGGACACCCCCAGCAGCAGGGCGTACTCGGCCTTGCCCGCCGTCGTGCCGAAGCGCACCGCCAGGGTCCGCTTGCCCGCCTTCACATCGGTGGTCACGTCGCGCAGGTTGTTGACGACGATGATCATCGTCCCGCTCGCCCCCACCGGCACCGCCGCCCACCATGCCGCGGGATGCACCGCGCCGGCCTGGACGTAGAAGGTCCCCGTGACGGCCACCAGCCCGAAGAAGAGGAAGACGAACAGGTCGCCCAGGCCGTTGTAGCCCAGGGGATAGGGGCCGCCGGTGTACGCGTAGCCGCACAACAGCGACAGCAGGCCGATGACGACGATGGGCCAGCCGCCGACGACCACCAGGTAGGCGCCCACCGCCGTCGCCAGCGCGAAGCACACCGCCGCGCCCACCATCACCGTCGAGGGCGCGATGAGCCCACTCTGCGTCACGCGCACGGGGCCCAGCCGCTCGTGCGTGTCCGCGCCCTTCTTGAAGTCGTAGTAGTCGTTGATGAAGTTGGTGCCGATCTGGATGAGCACCGCGCCCAGCAGCGCCGCCAGCGCGGGCAGCAGCCGTCCCACGCCCAGGCCGAACGCGAGCGCCGTCCCCACCAGCACCGGCACCAGGGCCGCCGTCAGCGTCTTCGGCCGCACCGCCATCAGCCACGTCTTCACCGTGGGCCGGGGCTTCGCTTCGGCGGTCGGAACTCCAGGGACGGACGTGCTCACGGGCTCACCCTCTCCGGAGCCGCGGTGGCGGCCCCCTCGAACTGCGGCGCCTCGTACCAGGGCGTCTGGAGGAAGCCCAGCACCTCGCGCGCATAGGCCTCCGGCGTCTCCAGGTGCGGCGCGTGGCCACAGTCCGCGAACGCATGTCGCCACACCACGGGCAGCTCCGCCGCCATGCGCCGGGCAATCCCCGTGAACTTCTCGTCCCGCGCCCCCGTGAGCAGCAGCGTGGGCAGCCGCTGGTGGTGCAGGTCCGGCCAGTAGTCCGGTTGGGTCCCCGTCCCCAGACACTCCAGCGCCCCGGCCAGGCCCTCCACCGTGCACGCCAGGCGGTTGGCGCGCAGCGCCCGCCGCCGCGCCTCGGGCATGGCGCGCAGCCCCTCGAACATGGGCAACGCCTCCCAGCGCTCCACGAAGGCTTCCACGCCGCGCGTCCGGATGAAGGCCGCCAGCTGGGCGTCGGACTCGCGCCGCTCCGCGCGCTCCTGGCGGCGATGCAGGCCCGGGGAGCCACTCTCCATGACGAGCCGGCCGAAGCGGTCGGGCGCGCGCACCGCCGCGGCCAGCGCCACCCTCGCCCCCTGCGAATAGCCCAGCAGGTCCACCTGCCCGAGCCCCAGCGAGTCGACGAGCGCCACCAGCGCGTCCACCGTCTCGAGGAAGCCCTCACGCCCCCCTCGCTCGGGGAGCGGCGTGGCGCCGTGCCCCGGCAGATCCACCGCGATGGCCTTCACCGCGTGCCCGAGCAAGGGCCGCAGCCCGTCGAACGCGGTCCGGTTGCCCGTGAAGCCGTGCAGCAGGACGAGCGGCCGGGGACCCTCGCCCCACGACTCGTACGCCAGCGTCACGCCCATGGTCCCTCCCCGATGGCGGCCGCCATCCTCGCGAACAACTGCCGGTGGTCATCCACGTTCGCGGCCCGGTCCACCCGCACCTCGACCACGTGCAGGCCGCCCTCGAGTCCCTCGCGCACGGCCGCGCGCAGCCCCGCGGGCGTCGTCGGCCGGTGGAAGCGCGCGCCCCCCAGCGCCGCCGCGTGCGACAGGTCCACGCCGTGCGGCGTGCCGAACAGCGCCTCGAACTCGTCCTGCTTCGCCACCTGGGCGATGGGCAGGAAGGAGAAGATGCCCCCGCCGTCGTTGTTCACCACCACCACCGTCAGCGGCACGCGCGAGCGCGCCGCCGTGACGAAGGCCCCCACGTCGTGGAGCAGCGCCAGGTCCCCGGTGAGCAGCACCGTGGGACGCGCGGCCGACGCCGCGACGCCGAGCGCGCTGGAGAGGATGCCGTCGATGCCGTTGGCGCCCCGGTTGGCCAGCACGCGCAGCGGCACCGCGCCCGCGGGGGCGAAGGCGTCCACGTCGCGGATGGGCATGCTGCTGGAGACGAACAACGGCGAACCCGCTGGGAGCGCGGCCACCACCTCGCGCGCGATGCGCGGCTCGCTGAGCGCGTCGGGGCGCTCCGCGAACGCCGCCTCCAGCGCGCCCCGCGCCAGCCGCTCCGCCGCGAGGAAGGCCTGGGGCCAGCGGCCCGTCGCCCCACGGGAGAGCCCCCGCGCGAGCACCTCGCAGGCCGCCACCGCCGAGCCCTCCACCACCGTGGCCGCGCGATGCCCCGGATCGAACAGCCCGCCCTCGTCACTGAAGAGGACCACCTCCGCGCCCGAGGCCTCCAGCCACTGCTGCGGCGCCTTCGGCGTCAGCCCGCCCCCGAAGCGCAGCACCAGCTCCGGCCGGTGCGCCTTCGCGAAGGGCCCGTGCCGCAGCACCGCGTCGTAGTACGACAGCGTGAGCGGACCGCCGCCGTAGCGCGCCTGCGAGACGGATTCGGCCAACACCGGGTAGCCCGTCGCCAGCGACAGCGCGGTGATGGCCTCGCCGAAGCCATCCACCTCGTCGCGCGGGCCGCACACGATGATGCCCCGCTCGGTCGCGGCGACGCGACGCCGGACGGACTCCAGCACCGCCGGGTCCGGCACCGGCACCGGCGGCACCAGATGCGTGAGCGGCGCCCCCTGGCGTCCGTCCCTCGCCAGCGCCGACAGCCGCTCCTCGCCGAAGGGCTCGGACACGGGCGCCAGCGGCTCGCGGAACGGGACGTTGAGCTGCACCGCGCCCCGGGGCGCGCGCCTGGCGGTGGCCACCGCGCGGGACGCCGTCGCACGCAGGTGCATGAGCGCCACGTCGCTCGCCTCCGCCAGACCCAGGTCCGCGAAGAAGCGCGCGTGCTCCCCGTAGAACCGCGCCTGGGGCACCGTCTGCGCGGCCCCCCACCCCTGCAACTCCAGCGGGCGATCCGCCGTCAACACCACGAGCGGGACGTGCGACAGCGAGGCCTCGATGACCGCTGGATAGAAGTGGGCCCCGGCCGTGCCGCTGGTGGCGACGAGCACCACGGGCGCGCGGGAGTGCTTCGCCAGACCGAGCGCGAAGAAGCCCGCGCCGCGCTCGTCGATGACGGACCAGGTGCGCAGCCCCTCCGTCCGCGCGCACGCCAGCGCCAGCGGCGACGAGCGGGAACCCGGACAGACCACCGCGTGCCGCACGCCCCCGCGCACCAGCTCCTCCAGGAGCGCGCGCGCCCACAACACGTTGACGTTAACGTCGACCGACATCCCCGCCTCCCAGCGCCCGCAACATGGCCAGACTCTTCATCTCCGTCTCCCGCCACTCCGCCTCCGCGATGGAGCCGGCCACGATTCCGCATCCCACGAACAGTCGCGCCCGCGCGCCCCGCACCAGCGCGGAACGCAGCGCCACGACCAGATGAACCCCACGGGGACCCACCCACCCCACCGGCCCCGCGTACCAGCCGCGATCCAGCCCCTCGTGCTCCACGAGGAAGGCCAGCGCGCGCTCGCGAGGCGTGCCCCCCACCGCTGGCGTGGGGTGCAGCGCCCCCACCACCTGCGCCGCCGTGACGCCCTCCCGCAGCTCCGCGCGGATGCCCGTGCGCAGATGGACCACGTTCTTCAATTCCAGCAGCCGCGGCTCGGCGTCCGCGCTCACGTCCGAGGCGAGCGTGCGCAGCGTCGCGAGGATGTAGCGCACCACCGCCTCGTGCTCGCGCACGTCCTTGTCGTGCCCCCGCAGCCCGTCCGCGAGCTGGGGCGCCGCCGTGCCCGCGAGCGCCTCCGTCTCCAGCCTCCGGCCCTCCACGCGGCACAGCGTCTCCGGCGTCGCGCCGAGGAAGCACGCGCCGTCCGGCGTCCGGAACAGGAAGGTGGCGCAGCGGGGGTTCTGCTCCCGCAGCCGCGACAGCACCTCCACGATGTCGAAGGGCTCGGACGCGCTCGCGTCGAGGGAGCGCGCCAGCACCACCTTCTGCAGGCTGCCCGCGGCGATGGCCTCCACCGCGCGGTCCACCCGCGCCTCGAACTCCGGGCGCGACGACACGAGCGACAGCGCCACCTCCCCACCCCGCGCGTGCCGATAGGCCCCGGGGAAGCACGCGCGCACCCGCTCCAACCGCGAGCGCACCGCGTCCTCGCCGCCCTGGGACTCCGGCGCGAACGCCGCCACCGCGAGCTGGTTGCCGACGCGCCAGACGAGCACCTCCGGCAACGTCCACCGCGCCACGCCATGCGCGGCCCAGTCCACGTCCGGCGTCCCCGTGGCGCCGAAGCGCACCCCGCCGAACCAGGGCCCCGGCATCCCCACCGGCGCCTCCCCCAGCCAGCGCACGGACAACCCACCCAGCGAAGCGAGCACGGAGGCCACCTGCCCCGGCTCCGACGCGACCCGCACCGCCGCCTCGCCCCAACCCGCCACGGCCTCCTGTTCGAGGGGACGCTCCCAGTAGACCGACGGGACGCCCAGCGCATCCGCCCCGGAGAGCGGATCCACCGCCGCCAGGGGCATCACTCCGGCCACCCAGCGCTGGCCCTCAACGGGATTGAGCGTCTTCATCAGCGGTCCTCATCCGCGACTGCCCTGCAATCACCTTCGGTTGTCTTCTAAGCCATCTCGGCTATACATGCACCAAGGAGTTCAAAACCTCTTGAACTCGATGAACTGGAGGGGTCGTGGGAGGCAAGCAGCCAGACGAGGCGGTACCGGCGGTGTCCGGGAAGGACACGGGTGCGCGCCGGGTGCTGCGAGCCTCCCGTCCCGAGGGCACGTGGGTGCGCGTGGGCGAGGTGGAGGTTGGAGGTCCAGGCTTCGTCGTGATGGCGGGCCCGTGCGCGGTGGAGGGGGCGGAGCAGGTGGAGCGGACCGCCGCGGCCGTGGCCGCCGCCGGGGCCCACGTGCTGCGGGGGGGCGTGTTCAAGCCTCGCACCAGCCCCTACGCGTTCCAGGGGATGGGTGAGCCAGGGCTGCACGTCCTGGCGGAGGCGGGCCGCAGGCACGGGCTGCCCATCATCAGCGAGGTGATGGAGTCCGCGCAGATTCCCTTCATGGCGGAGACGGCGGACATCCTCCAGGTGGGCGCGCGCAACATGCAGAACTTCTCCCTGCTGCGGGCGCTGGGGAAGGTGCGCCGGCCGGTGCTGCTCAAGCGGGGACTGTCCGCCACCGTGCAGGAGTGGCTGCTGGCGGCGGAGTACCTCCTCGAGGGCGGCAACGAGCAGGTGATGCTCTGCGAGCGGGGCATCCGCACCTTCGAGACGGAGATGCGCAACACGCTGGACCTGGCGGCGGTGTCGTGGGCCAAGCAGCGCACCCACCTGCCCGTCATCGTGGACCCGTCGCACGCGACGGGGCACCCGGACCTCATCCTGCCCATGTCGCTGGCGGCGGCGGCGGCCGGAGCGGACGGGTTGCTCATCGAGGTCCACCCCCGCCCCGAGCAGGCCCTGTGTGATGGGAACCAGGCCCTGACGCCGGAGCGGTTCCAAACGTTGATGCAGCGGCTGTCACCCGTGCTAGACGCGGTGGGCCGACACCTTTGGCGGCCGGACAGCCCGGCCCAGGTCGTGAGGGCGCGATGAGCACCGAAGTCCGTCAGATGTTCTCCTCCATCGCCACGCGGTACGACGTGACGAACGAGGTCCTGTCGTTCGGAATCCACCGCCTGTGGCGGAGGACCGCCGTGCGGCTGAGCCAGGCGAAGGCCGGCGACCGCGTCCTCGACTGCGCGTCCGGCACGGGCGACCTGGCCATGGTGTTCAAGCGCAAGGTGGGCGACACCGGGCGCGTGCTGGGCACCGACTTCTGCCCGGAGATGCTGGAGAGCGCCCCCGCCAAGGCGGCGAAGGCGGGCCTGCAGATCGACTTCCAGGTGGCGGACGCGATGGCCCTGCCCTTCGCGGACGACAGCTTCGACGTCGCCTCCATCGCGTTCGGCATCCGCAACGTGGACGACCCGGTGCAGTGCCTGCGGGAGATGGGCCGCGTGGTGCGCCCCGGCGGGCGCGTGGTGGTGCTGGAGTTCGGCCAGCCCGACGGCGTGTTCGGCGCGCTGTTCCGCTTCTACAGCAAGAGCATCATGCCCGCCATCGGCGGCCTGCTCACCGGCAACCGCGCCGCCTACGAGTACCTGCCGCGCACCTCCGCGGCCTTCCCCGCCGGCGACAAGTTCCTGTCGCTGATGGACCAGTCCGGAGCGTACGCGGAGCGCAGCGCCCATCCGCTGACGTTCGGCACCGCGTACGTGTATGTCGGCACCGTCCGCTGAGCGGCGCAGGCACCTCGTCGAGCATGTCCTCGCCTCGGTGGATCCCCGGCTCGCGCCGGCCCTGAGGCAAGCCCTCGCGCGGCCTGGACCGGCCGCGCGCCCCGCCGCGGGACAGACGGTGGTCCTCTGTGGCCACCGCGGCGCGGGCAAGTCCACGCTGCTGCCCCGGGTGGCGGCCCTGCTCGGGCAGGAGGGCGTGGACCTGGACCACCACCTGGAGCGCGTCCACGGCCGGCCGCTGCGCACCTGGGTGGCCGAGGCCCCGTCCGAGTTCCGCGCCGCCGAGCGCCGCGCGCTGGGGGAGCTGCCCCCCGGCTCGCTGGTCGCGGTGGGCGGCGGCTTCCTCTCGCACCATCCGGACGCGCTCGCGGGGACGTTCACCCTGCTGATTCCGGTGACGTTCGAGACCTATCGCGACCGCCTGCTGGTGGACCGGACGCGCCCGCGCCTGCGCCCCGACCTGTCCCTCGAAGAGGAGATCGCCTCCATCTTCCACGAACGCGAGGCCCTCCACGCCCGCGTCCCCACGGTGGCCCTGGTCGACTTCCTCCGGGGCTGCCTCACCCGCGAGGAACCCGCGTGACACCCGCCCGGCGCGTCGTGACCCTGCCTCCCACCCTCCTCGGCGGCGACGCCGTGGCCTTCGCGCGGGAGTGTCAGCGTCGAGGCGCCGAGGTGTTGGAGATCCGCACCGACCTGCACGCCGCCGACGCGGTGGACCCCGCGGCGCTCGCCCAGGTGCTGCCGCTGCTCGTCTCCGAACGGGGCAAGCCCCTCCCTCCCGACTGGGTCGCCGCCGCGTGGCGCGTGGACCGGGACCTGCTGGACGCCACCGGAGAGCGCCGCGACGCGCTCGACGCGCCCGCCGGGAAGCTGCTCGCCTCGCACCACGCGGACCGCCCCTTGAGCACGCGCGAGGCGCTGGCCCTGTGGGACCGGAAGCTCCCCGGGGACGCGCTGGTGAAGCACGTGGAGCCCATGAGCGAACCGGGCCACCTCGCGACCCTCCTGGAGACCCAGCGCGAGCTGATGGCGCGCTTCGGCCCCAGCCGCGTCACGGTGCTCGGCATGGGCGCGGTGGCCCTGCCCGCCCGCGCGGTGCTGGCCCGCGGCAACGTCCTCGACTACGTGGCCGCCGGCGGCTCCTGGGCGGCGGCGCCGGGACAACGCCTGCTCGACGACGTCGTGCGAGAGTGGCGGGGCGCGGACCGGCTCACCCTCCCCGCGCCGCTGCGGCTCGGCATCCTCGGCACCTCCATCACCCACTCACGCTCCCCGCGCATCCACCGCCAGCCGTTCGACCGCATCGACCTCCCCGAGGCTGGTCCGGTCGAGGCGCTCGTGGACTCGCTCGTCGGCGAGTACGCCGGCTTCGCCGTCACCAGCCCCTTCAAGATGCGGCTCGCCCGGCACACCGGCTCCCCCCTCGACGCCATCAACACCCTGGTGCGCCGGGGCACGCGGTGGGAGTCCTTCAACACCGACACGGAGGGCGCCCGAAAGGTCCTGGAGCGCCTGGACGCCCAGGAGGTCTTCGTCCTGGGCGACGGGGGCGCGACCTCCGCCCTGCGCACCGTGGCCGCCGAGCGCGGCCAGCCCCTGCGCGTCCTGCGCCGCGCGGACATCCAAGGCCCCCTGGCGGGAGCGGGCGTCTGGACGTGGCCCGAGCGCGTGGCGCCTCCGGATTCCCTGCGATTCGAGCGAGCACGTGTGGCTGTTATCGCGTACGGTGCGCCGGGTCGACGCATCGCGGCGGAGATTGCGCGGCGCGGCGGCACACCGGTCCTGCTGGGCGCGGCGTGGTTCGTCGCGCAGGCCCGGCGGCAGCGACAGCTTTGGGAGACTGCGACATGAACACCTTCGGCACCCTGTTCCGCTTGACGACCTTCGGCGAGAGCCATGGCCCCGCGCTGGGCGCGGTGGTGGACGGCTGCCCGGCGGGAGTGCCGCTGACGCGTGAGCGCATCCAGGCCGCGCTCGACCGGCGTCGCCCGGGCCAGTCGTCCCTCGTCACGCCCCGCAACGAGCCGGACCAGGTGGAGATCCTCTCCGGCGTCTTCGAGGACAAGACGCTGGGCACGCCCATCGCGGCCATCGTGCGCAACACGAACCAGCGCTCCGGGGACTACGAACAGCTCAAGCAGGTGGACCGGCCCGGCCACGCTGACGCCGTGTGGCGCGAGCGCTACAAGCACCGCGACCACCGCGGCGGCGGACGCACCAGCGGGCGCGAGACGCTCTGCCGCGTCATCGGCGGCACCATCGCCGAGGCATACCTGGAGCGGGACCTTCCGACGGTGCGCACCGTCGCGTACGTGTCCCAGGTGGGGGACCTGGTCGCCTCCGTCCCCGCGCCGGGGCTCACCCGCGCCATGGTGGACGCCCACCCCACGCGCTGCCCGGACGTGGCCGTGCGCGAGGAGATGTCCCGCCGCATCCTCGCCGCGAAGGAGGCCGGGGACAGCCTGGGCGGCTCCATCGACGTGCGCGTCGAGGGGCTGCCGGTGGGCCTGGGCGAGCCCATCTTCGGGAAGATCAAGGCCCTCATCGCCCAGGCGCTCGGCAGCGTGGGCGCGATCACGGGTGTCGTGTGGGGCCCGCCGGACCTGCTCGAGCGCATCAGCCAGCCCGGCACCCGGTTCCATTCCGTGAAGGACGTCTACGGCGGCATCCAGGGCGGACTCACCAACGGCGAGCCCCTCCAGGTGCGCGCCTTCTTCAAACCCCCGGCGACGCTGGCGGACCACGCGAAGGGTGGCCGTCACGACCCGTGCATCATGCCCCGCGCCGTTCCGGTGCTGGAGTCCATGGTGTCCCTGGTCATCGCGGACCTCGTCCAACAGATGAACGCACGCCCCAACACCCCATGAGCCAGACTCCTCCCGGCGCCTACCGTCCTCCGAACGACCGCTGGGGCCCGTTCCCCCGCCTCGCGAAGCGGCTGCCCGAAGGCAGCGTCGCCGTCGTCGACCGCGCCGTCGCGAAGCTCCACCCGGGACTGATTCCCGCGCTCGAGGCCCGCGCCCCCCGCGCCATCGTCCAGCTGGTGGGCGGCGAGAGCGCCAAGACGTTCCAGGCGCTGGAGAAGGTCCTCGCCGCCGGGCTGTCCCTGCCCCGCTCCGGCACGCTCGTCGCCGTGGGCGGCGGCACCGTGGGGGACGTGTCCACCGTGGCCGCGCACCTGCTCAAGCGCGGCGTGCGCCTGGTCCAGGTCCCCACCACGCTGCTGGCCGCGGTGGACAGCAGCCTGGGGGGAAAGGGCGCGGTGGACCTCACCGTGAAGGGCCGCGTGGTGAAGAACCCCGCGGGCGTCTTCCACTACGCCGAGGAGGGGTGGATCTGCCCGGAGCTGTTCGGCTCGCTGTCGCCGACGCAGGTGCGCGAGGGCTCGCTCGAGGCGTGGAAGATGGTCGTCAGCCTCGATGCCCGCCGCTTCCGCGCGTACGTGCGCAAGGCGCCGTCGCTGGAGAAGCTGGTGAAGGACGCGCGCGCGATCAAGGAGGGCGTGTGCTCCCAGGACCCGTACGAGCACACCGGGCTGCGCCGCGTGCTCAACTTCGGCCACACCTTCGGCCACGTGCTGGAGAGCGTGTCGCGCTTCAAGCTGTCGCACGGTGACGGGGTGGGCCTGGGCATCCTCCTGGCCCTCGACGTGGGCCGCGCGCTCGGCGTCACGCCGGAGCCCGTCGCCGCCGCCGTCGAGTCCGCGCTCCTCCAGGGCCCGGGCGTGCTCGGCCGCGACCGCGTCGCCAGCCTCCTGCGCAAGGCGTCCCTGAGGGACGTCGCCGTCCTGCTCGACGCGGACAAGAAGGCCGGCGCCCGGGGCGAGCTGCGCATGGTGCTGCTGACGGCCATCGGCGCCACGGAGGTACGTGACGTGGAGGCAACGACGTGGCGCGGCCTGTGGCCGGCGTGGACGAAGGGGGTGCGCCCGTGAGCGCCAGCACCCGCCGCGTCCTCGTGGACCCCAGCGCGCTGAAGTCCTCCGCCCTCACCCCGCCCGTCTCCAAGTCGGACGCGCAGCGGGCGCTCGTCCTGGGACACCTCACCGGCGCCTGGCCCCTGCCCTCCGTCCAGGCCGAGGCGGACGAGGACCTGCCCGCCGACGTGCGCGTGCTGCGCCGGGGCGTGGAGGCCCTACGCCTGCCCCCCGGGCCCGTGCGCGACGTGGACTGCGCGGACGGCGGCGCGCCCTTCCGCATCCTCGTCACCCAGGTCGCGGTGACGCCTGGCGCCCGGGTGCGCCTCACCGGCACCCCTCGCCTGGGAGAGCGTCCCCACGGGCCGCTCTTCACGTCCCTGCGCGAGGCGCTCGGCCCCGCGGGACTGGGGCTCACCGAGGGCACCCCGTGGCCCGTGGAGCTGCGCGCCCCCACCGACACGTCGGCCGTGCCCGCCGTCTTCCGCGTGCCGGGCGCGCAGAGCAGCCAGTACGCCTCCAGCCTGCTGCTGGGCTGCGCGGCGCTCTGCTTGCGCGAGCGACGCCCCTGGAGCGTGGAGATCGAGGGCGCGTTGACGAGCGCCGGCTATCTGGAGCTCACGGTGTCGTGGCTGCGGCGCTTCGGCTTCGACGTCCAGGAGTCCGCCTCCCGGTACACCGTGGCGGGCTACACGGCGCCCCCCGGCGTCCCGGCCCTGCCGGGGGACTGGTCGTCGTTGGGCTACCTCCTGCTCGTCGCGTGGAAGGTCCAGGGCACCGTGGAGCGCGCGGACCCCGGCAGCGCCCACCCGGACCAGGCCATCCTCCGCCTCATCGAGCAGGTGGGCCTGCGAGCGGTCCCCGAGGGTCGCGAGCACACCATGAAGGTGGAAGGGCGACTCGCCGGGGGCTTGCGGGCTTCGGGGACCGAGTGCCCCGACCTGCTCCCCACCCTCGCCGCCCTCGCCTGCGTGCTGCCCGCGCCGTCCACGCTCACGGAGGTGGGCATCCTCCGGGTCAAGGAGAGCGACCGCCTCGAGGGCATCCGCGCCCTCGTCGACGCCTACGGGGGCGCCACGGACCTCCAGGGGGAGGTCCTGCGCATCACCCCGCCCTCGACCCCGCCGGCCCGCTTCGCCATGGACAGCCGGGGAGACCACCGGCTGGCGATGACGGCCGCCACCCTGAGTGTCCTGTCCGGGACGCCCCTGGCCCTCACCGGCCCCGAGTGTGTCGAGAAGAGCTTTCCGGGCTTCTGGCGCCAGCTGTCCCGAGCCGGCGTCCGCATTTCCGAGCACCCGTAGGAACCATCAGTGTCGCCCCTGCTGACTTATCGTTCTTTTTTGTTGAAAGCGATCTGCGCCCTGTGAAATCTCCGCCCATGCCCAAGGACACGCTGACGATCACCGACAATCGGACCGGCAAGACGTACGAGGTCCCGGTCGAGAACGGATGTATCCGCACCAACGCCCTGCGCCAGATCAAGGTCTCGGACGACGACTTCGGCCTGATGGGTTACGACCCGGCGTTCCTGAACACGGCGAACTGTAAGAGCGCCATCACCTTCATCGATGGCGACAAAGGCATCCTGGAGTACCGCGGCTATCCCATCGAGCAGCTCGCGGAGAAGTCGAGCTACCTCGAGGTCGCCTACCTCCTGCTGAACGGTGAGCTGCCCACGGCCAAGGAGCTGGAGCAGTTCATCCACCTGGTCACCCACCACACCTACGTTCACGAGAACGTGAAGTCCTTCATGGATGGGTTCCGCTACGACGCGCACCCCATGTCCATGCTGGCCTCGACGGTGGCCGCGCTCTCCGGCTTCTACCCGGACGCGAAGAACACCAAGGACGAGCGCAGCCGCCGCATCCAGATCACCCGGCTGATCGCCAAGATGCCCACCATCGCCGCGTTCTCGTACCGGCACAGCATGGGCCTGCCGTACATCTACCCGGACAACGACCTGTCCTACGTCGCCAACTTCCTGGCGATGATCAAGCGCATCGGCACCACGACCTACAAGGTCCACCCGGTGCTGGAGCGCGCGCTCGACGTGCTCTTCATCCTCCACGCGGACCACGAGCAGAACTGCTCGACGACGTCCGTGCGCACGGTGGGTTCGTCGGAAGTGGACCCGTACTCCGCCGTCACCGCCGGCATCGCTGCCCTCTACGGCCCGCTGCATGGCGGCGCCAACGAGGCGGTGCTCCGCATGCTCCGCGAGATCGGCCACATCTCGAAGGTGCCGGAGTTCATCAAGTCGGTGAAGAGCGGCGAGGGCGAGAAGAAGCTGATGGGCTTCGGCCACCGCGTCTACAAGTCCTACGACCCGCGCGCCAAGGTCATCAAGCGCGTGGCGGACGAGGTCTTCGACGTGACGGGCAAGAACCCGCTCCTGGAGATCGCCGTGGAGCTCGAGCGCATCGCCCTCCAGGACGAGTACTTCGTCAAGCGCAAGCTGTACCCGAACGTCGACTTCTACTCCGGCCTCATCTACGAGGCGATGGGCTTCCAGGTGGAGATGTTCCCCGTCCTCTTCGCCATCCCCCGCACGGTGGGCTGGTGCGCGCAGTGGGAGGAGATGGTCCTGGACCCCGAGCAGAAGATCGCGCGTCCGCGCCAGGTCTTCACCGGCAAGGCCCGCCGCGACTACGTCCCCATGGACAAGCGCACGGCGAAGTAGTCACGGACGTCACCACACCCCCTTGGGCATGAAATGAGGAGGGGCGAGGGACCGGAAGGTTCCCCGCCCCTTTCTCTTTGCGGGCCACGGGGACGCGCCAGGGCGCCCCATGAGACTCACGCTCAGCCGGCCCGCGCCGCCGTGGTCTCGTCGTAGAGCGACTCGATGAGGGGCGCGTGCTTCTGCTCCACGACCTTGCGGCGCACCTTCATCGTGGGCGTCAGCTCGCCGGCGTCCACCGTGAAGTCGCGCTCCAGCACGGCGATGCGCTTGATGGTCTCGAAGCGGGACAGCTTGGGGTTCACGTCGCGGTCGATGAGCCGTTGCAGGTACGCGCCCACGCGCGCGTCGCGGCCGAGCTCGACGGGGTCCTCCGGCCACCCCTGCTCCTTCGCCAGGGCGCGCCCCTTCTCCGCGTCCAGCGTCAGCAGGGCCACCAGGTAGTTGCGGCGGTCCCCCACCACGAGCGCGTTGCCCACGCCGGGCAGCCCCTTGAGCAGCTCCTCGATGTTGCCGGGCGCCGTCTTCTTGCCGCCGGAGGTGACGATGATCTCCTTCTTGCGGCCGGTGATGTGGACGTAGCCCTCGCCGTCGATCTGCCCCACGTCCCCGGTGTGCAGCCACCCGCCGTCCAGGAGCTCCGCCGTGGCCGCCGGGTTCTTGTAGTAGCCCTGGCACACGTTGCCGCCCTTGACGAGGATCTCCCCGTCCTCGGCGATGCGGATCTCCACGCCGATCATGGGCCGCCCCACCGTGCCCAGGTGGGTGGCGTCGCGCGTGTTCACCGTGCCGGGCCCCGACACCTCCGTCATGCCCCACACCTCGCGGATGAAGATGTCGATGGAGGCGAAGAACTCCAGCACCTCCCGGCCGATGGGCGCCGCCGCGGTGGCGAAGAACTCCACCCGCTCCATGCCGATGCGGGCCTTGAGCGGCGCGAAGACCAGCTTCCTCGCCAGGTCGTACTGTGCCTGCAACAGCACGGGGATGCGCTCGTGGCGCTGGGCGCGCGCGTGGTACTCCGACGCCACGCCCCGGGCCCATGACACCAGCCGCCGCTTCAGGGGCGGCTGCGAGCGCAGCCCCTCCTCCGCCTTCACCTTGAACTTCTCCCACACGCGCGGCACGCCGAAGAAGAACGTGGGCCGCACGTCCCGCAGGTTCGCCGGCATCGCCTCCACCGAATCCGCGAAGTACACCTGCATCCCCAGCATCAGCGGGCAGTGCAGGGAGATGATCTGCTCCGCGATGTGGGACAGCGGCAGATAGGAGAGGATGGCCGAGTCCGCCTTCGCCACGAAGTCCACGGCCAGGATGAGCTGCCGCGCCGTCCAGGACAGGTTGTGGTGGCTGAGCATCACCCCCTTGGGGTGGCCCGTGGTGCCGGAGGTGTAGATGAGGGTGCCCAGGGACTCCGGCTCGAGCGCGTTGACGCTGTCCCAGTAGGGCTTGTCGTCCACGCCGGTGCCCGCCTCCAGCACCTCCTCGTAGCGCACCACGCCCTCCTGGAGCGGCCCGATGGGCGCGTCCAGGGCGATGATGTGCTTCAGGCGGGGCAGGCGTGCCCGCAGCGCCAGGGCCGTGCGCAGGTGCTTGTCGTGCTCCACCACCAGGACGGTGGCCTCGCTGTGGTCCAGGATGTACTCCAGCTGGTCCACCGCGCTGGTGGTGTACAGACCTACCGGTACGCCTCCCAGGGCCATCGCCGCCAGGTCGGCGACATGCCACTCCTCCCGGTTGAAGCTGATGATGCCCAGCGTCTGGCCCTTCCCGAAGCCCAGCGTCCGCAGGCCGAGCGCGAAGCGCCTGACGCGCTCGGCGTACTCCTTCCAGGAGGTGGGGACGTAGGCGCGTCCCCGGCGCGTCCAGAGGGCCGGCCGATGCTCCTGCTGCGCGGCCCGGTCATGAAGGGCATGCACGACGGTCTTCGGGAGGTCCATGGCCCGAACGCTAGCGGATGTGGGGGGCAGGTCACCATGTGCCCGGGCTTCCATGTCGCGGGCGTTGACATGGGGACCGGCGGCTTTGTATGCCGCGCCCGACCATGAGCATCGACTTCACCTGCCAGAAGTGCGAGGCAAGCTTCGAGCTTGACGTGCAAGACCTCATCGAGGGGACGGAGAAGATTGTCTGCCCCCACTGCGACGCGAAGGCGCCCGCCAACCTCGCGGAGGACTTCGTCGCGGCGCTCTCGGAGATGCGCGCGCAGATCGCCGTGCTCGACAAGAAGTTCGCCGTCTCCATGACGCTGGAGTCCGAGGAGGTCGCCGACACGCTCGACGACGACGAGGACGACGAGGAGGAGACCGAGGACGAGGACGAGGATGACGACCTCGACGAGGACGAGGACGAGGACGTCGAGGACGAAGAGGACTACGACGACGAGGACGAGGACGACGACCGTCGTTAGCCGTGACGTCCGCCCCCTTGCCCTCCGGCCGACCGGCTCCCGGCGCCGAGGGCAACCGGGCAGGACCGTTGCCCTCGCAGCGGGGTGACGGGTGCGTAGGTTAAGGGCGTGAAAATGCCCAACCGCGCCACTTTCTTCTTCGCTCCTCTCTCGGCGCTGGTGCTGGCGCTGGGAGGGTTCCTGCTGCTCCCTGCCTTCGGCTCGCCAGGAGCCATCGCCGCGGCGGTGGGCCGGGCCACCGAGCCGACTCAACCCTGCGTCACCGAGCACGGGGGCGACCCCAAGGCCTGCTCCGAGCTGGTGGAGCTGGAGGTGCAGGACGTCATCCCGCTCATCGAGGCGCAGACGCACGCCGTCGTGCTCACCACGAAGGACAAGGAGATCGTCCTGCCCGTCTTCGTGGACGAGGCCTCGGCGGTCTCCATCGCCTTCCGCCTCGCGGAGCGCGAGCCGCCCCAACCGCTCGCCCAGGACCTGCTGGACGACGTGGTGGACCAGCTGGGCGCCAAGGTGACGGAGGTCCGCATCGACGACCTGCGCGACAACGTCTACTCGGGCCGCGTCTTCCTCGAGCAGGGCCCCAAGAAGATGACCCTGGACGCGCGCCCCTCGGACTCCATCGCCATGGCGATGACCAGCCACGCGCGCATCCGCGTCACCCGGAAGGTGTTGACCCTGGCGGGCATCAGCCGGTCGGAGATCGAAGCCCTCCAGCAGGGCGGCCCCGGTGTGGGCGGCAGCGGCCCGCCCGGCCTCGACGAACCGGCCCCCAGCCTCCCGCCGCCGTCAGGGGGCCAGCCGCCCATCGACATGGACACCCGCGCGCTGCCCCCGGGCCACCCCAAGCTGCCCGCGCCAGGGGGCACCGGGAAGCCCATCGACCTGTAGGCCCCGCGGCCTCCGCGCCACGACACGAGAAAGCCCGGCCCCCCCTCCCAGGGAAGCCGGGCTTTCTCTTTTCGAACATCGAACGACGGGAGATTCCTGGCGCCGGACCACCCGATGGGTTGGGTGAATCCCTCGCTCGAAGCCGAGAGTTAGTCCCGTGGGCGCGAAGCTGTCAAGCCGGCCACCCGGGCGCCTAGGATGCCCGCGCATATGCGCAAGGCGAAGATCATCTGCACCCTGGGGCCCGCCTCGAGTTCGCTGGAAGTCATCGAGGGCCTCATCCGCGCGGGCATGAACGTGGCGCGGTTGAACTTCTCGCACGGTACACACGACGAACACCGCGAGCGCGTGGCGCTGATCCGCAAGGCGGCCAGGCGGCTGAAGCAACCGGTGGCCATCCTCCAGGACGTGCAGGGTCCGAAGATCCGCCTGGGACGATTCGAGGGCGGCCAGCTCACGGTGAGGCCCGGCCAGCAGGTGACGGTGACGACGCGCCCCGTCCTGGGCCAGGGCTCCATCATCCCCACCCCCGTGCGCTCCCTGGTGAAGGACGTGGAGAGGGGCCACGCCATCCTGCTCGACGACGGCCGGGTGCGCCTGCGGGTGCGCAAGGTGTCCGGCCGGGACGTCCTGTGCGAGGTGGAGGTCGGCGGCGTCCTCAAGGACCACAAGGGACTCAACCTGCCAGGTTCCCCCATGTCCGTGTCCACGCTCACCACCAAGGACGTGGTGGACCTCGCCTTCGGGCAGGAGGTGGGTGTCGACTACGTGGCGCTGTCGTTCGTGCGGACGGCGGACGACATCCACCAGGCGCGCAAGCACGTGGCGCGGAACAAGACGCCGATCATCGCCAAGATCGAGAAGCCCCAGGCGGTGGAGAACCTGGAGGCCATCGCGAAGGTGGCGGACGGCATCATGGTGGCCCGAGGCGACCTGGGCGTGGAGATGCCGCTGGAGCAGCTGCCCGCCATCCAGAAGCGGATGGTGAAGGTGGTGAACCAGATGGGCGGCCTGGTCATCGTCGCCACGGAGATGCTGGAGAGCATGGTGGGCAGCCCCCGCCCCACGCGCGCCGAGGTGTCGGACGTGGCCAACGCCATCCTCGACGGCGCGGACGCGGTGATGCTGTCGGGAGAGACGGCCGCGGGCCGCTACCCCGTCGACGCCGCGGCCACCATGGCCCGCATCGTGGAGGAGACCGAGCGGGGCGTGACGCGGCACCAGCACCACTCCCCCTTCGAGCGCTCCGAGGACCTGGGCACGGGCGTCGCCGCGGCGGCGGTGGCGGCGGCGACCCAGCTCGATATCGCGACCATCGTCGCCTACACGGAAGGGGGCCACACCGCGCGGCTCATCTCCGAGTTCCGGCCGCGCGCGCGCATCGTCGCCCTGACGCCCAACGAGGCGACGGTGAACAGGCTGGCGATGTACTGGGGCGTCACGGGGCTCCAGGTGCCGCGGGTGGCGTCCACGGACGCCATGCTGAAGCAGGTGCGCAAGCTGTGCCACCGCGAGCGCATCTGTGAGGTGGGCGCGCCCGTGGTCATCGTCGCGGGCGTCCCGCTCAACGTGCCCGGCAACACCAACCTGATGAGCATCCACCGCGTCTAGCGGCGCCCCGGCCATGGCCGTCGTCCCCGAGGACGGCGGCCCGGGCGGACCTCAGAGGACCTTCTGCTCGAAGTCGTAGAGCTTCTCGACGGCGAGCTGGCGGTAGCGCTCCATGTTGAGGGCGCGGCGTGCGCACTCCCAGACGAGCTCGTCGGGGGTGCGCTCCGGCTCCTTCTTCTTGCGGCGCTTCACCTCGGCCTTGATGGCCTTCACCGCCACGCGCGGGTGGTAGCAGAAGGCCGACGAGAACAGCAGGTGGCCACCGAACGGGATGAGGCGCGCCTCGATGATGTCGCCCGTCTCCAGCCCGGCGATGTGCCGCCGCTCCGTCACGTCGAAGTCCTTGCCGGAGTACAGCTCGCGCAGGCGCACCAGCCCCTTGCCCAGCTTGCGGACCTCGAAGAGGCCGTGGACCGTCTCCGTGAAGCTGCGGAAGGCGTTGGACTCCTCGGGGGACGACGTCGCCACCCGGTGCTCGTAGAACTCCACGGCCGGCGTCTTGCCCGTCAGGGGCGAGACACGGTCGTAGAGGTAGAAGTCGAGGAAGGACGCCATGCGCAGCTCGAAGAGCTTGTCGTCCTCGAAGACCTCTCCCGTCAGGCGGAAGTACTCCGCCTTCGCGTCGAGGAGGTCCGCCTTCCGCGAGTCCGCGCTGCCAAAGGCGATGAGCTGGTCCAGGTACGGCTGGTAGGAAAGCGGTGACAGCGCTGAGTCCATAGGGGCCCGGTCATCCTACCCCGCCATCAGCTTCGCGAAGCGACCGAAGAGATAGCGCGCGTCATGCGGGCCCGGAGAGGCCTCGGGGTGGTACTGCACGCTGAAGGCCCGGGCGTCGGGGACGGCCAGGCCCTCCACCGTGCCGTCATTGAGGTTGATGTGCGTCACGACCGCCTTGCCCTTGAGGCTGGCGTCGTCCACGGCGAAGCCGTGGTTCTGCGCGGTGATCTCCACCTTGCCCGTGGTGAGGTCCTTGACGGGCTGGTTGCCACCGCGGTGGCCGAACTTCATCTTGTACGTCCGGCCGCCCAGCGCCAGGGCCATGATCTGGTGCCCCAGGCAGATGCCGAACACCGGCACCTTGCCCAGGAGCGCCGCCACCGTGCGGTCCGCGCCCTTCACCGCCGCCGGGTCGCCGGGGCCGTTGGCCAGGAAGACGCCATGGGGCTTGCGCGCCAGGACCTCGTCCGCGGTGGTGTGGGACGGGACGACCGTCACGCGGCAGCCCACGTCCACCAGGAAGTGGAGCATCGACTTCTTCAGGCCGTAGTCGTACGCGACCACGTCGAAGCGGGGGTCGCCCTTGGGGTGCACCTCGCCCAGCCCGGTGAAGACGTCCGGCGACGGAGCGGTGAAGGTGTACGCCGCCTTCGTGGACACGCCGGTGGCCAGGTCCAGGCCCTCCATGCCGGGCGCGGACCGGGCGCGCTCCACCAGCGCCGCCGGCGAGTGCCCCTCGCTGGAGATGACGCCCGTCTGCGCGCCGTGGGTGCGCAGGTGGCGCACCAGCCGGCGGGTGTCGAGCCCTTCGATGCCCGCGACCCCGTGGCGCTTGAGGTACGCGTCGAGCGACTCGCGCGCGCGCCAGTTGGAGGGCAGGTCGGTGAGGGAGCGGACGACCATCCCCACCGCGTGCGGCTTGCCCGCCTCCTCGTCTTCCGGCGTCGCCCCGACGTTGCCCATCTCCGGGTACGACATGGTGACGATCTGCCCGACGTACGAGGGGTCCGTGAGGATCTCCTGGTAGCCGAACATGGACGTGTTGAAGACCACCTCACCCACCGTCTCGCCGACCGCGCCGAAAGCGCGACCCTCGAACGTGGTGCCATCCGCCAGGGCGAGCACTGCCCGCTTCGTCATCACCGCGACTCCTTCACCTGGCCGTCGGCATACACCTTCCGGCCAGAAACCCAGGTCTGCACCACACGTCCCTTCTGCCTACGGCCATGGAAGGGGGTATTCCGGCTGCGGGAATAGAACCGGTGGACCTCCACCGTCCACTCCTCGTTGGGGTTCACGACGGTGACGTCCCCCGGGGCCCCCGGGGCCAGGTGACCGCCCGGCAGCCCGAAGGCCTTCGCCGGCCCGTGCGACAGCAGCTCCACCGCCCGCTTCTCGGTGAGCACGCCGCCGTGGACCAGCTCCAGCGTCAGCCCCAAGGCCGTCTCCAGCCCGATGATGCCGTTGATCCCCTTCTCGAACTCCACCTGCTTGTCCAGCACGCCGTGGGGCGCGTGGTCCGTGGCGATGGCGTCCACCGTGCCGTCCGCCAGCGCCTCGCGCAGCGCCTCCACGTCACGGTCGGCGCGCAGGGGCGGCGCCATCTTCGCGTGCGTGTCGTAGTCACCCACCGCCCGGTCATCCAGGATGACGTGGTGGGGCGTGGCCTCGGCGGTGACGTTCAGTCCCCGGCGCTTGGCCTCGCGGATGAGGCGCACGCTGCCCTCGCAGGACACGTGGGCGATGTGCAGCCGCCCGCCCGTCTCCTCGAGCAGCACCAGGTCGCGCGCCACCATGGCCACCTCCGCCGACGCGGGGATGCCGCGCAGGCCCAGCCGCGTCGCGGTGGGCCCCTCGTGCATGGCGCCCCCGGCGGACAGCGTGAGGTCCTCCTCGTGCACCATGACGGGCACGCCGAACAGCGTCGCGTACTGGAGCGCGCGCCGCATCAGCGCGGCGCTCATCACCGGGCGGCCGTCGTCGGTGATGGCCACGCAGCCGGCGGAGACGAGCTCGCCCGTCTCGGCCAGCTCCTCGCCCTTGAGGCCCTTGGTGATGGCCCCGGCCGGGTACACGTGGCAGAGGTTGGCGGCGCGGGCGCGCGACAGCACCAGCTCCGTGACGAGCCCGCTGTCGTTGACCACCTTGGTGTTCGGCATGGCCACCACGGCGGTGAAGCCCCCGGCCACGGCGGCGCGGCACCCGGTGAGGACCGTCTCCTTCCCCTCCTCGCCCGGCTCGCGCAGGTGCACGTGCAGGTCGATGAAGCCCGGCAGCACCCAGTGCCCCTCGGCCTCCACCACCTCCGCGCCCGGAGGCACGGGCAGCGGCGCCACGGAGACCTCGGCCACCTTGCCGTCCTTCACCAGGACGTCGCGCACGCCGTCCACGCCATTGCGCGGGTCGATGACGCGCCCGCGCCGGAAGAGCACCGTGCCGCTCATGACGTACACACCTCGAGGATGGCTCGCCGCACGGCGACGCCGTTGGACACCTGCTCCAGGATGACGCTGCGCGGCCCGTCCGCCACCGACGGGGCCAGCTCCAGCCCCCGGTTGATGGGCCCCGGGTGCATCACCAGCGCCCCCGGCTTCATCCGCTCCTCGCGCGCGGCGTTGAGCCCGAACAGCCGCGAGTACTCCTTCGTCGAGGGCAGGAAGGCCTCCCCCATCCGCTCCAGCTGCAGGCGCAGGCACATCACCGCGTCGGCCTGGGGCAGCACCGCGTCCAGGTTGGAGGTCACCTCCGCCCCCAGCGACTCCAGCCCCGTGGGCAGGAGCGTGGGCGGCCCGCAGAAGACCACCCGGGCGCCCAGCGCCTTGAGGCACCAGAGGTTGGAGCGGGCCACGCGGCTGTGGAGGATGTCGCCGACGATGAGCACCGTGCGGCCCTCCAGGCTGCCCCAGCGCTGGCGCAGCGTGAAGGCGTCCAGCAGGGCCTGCGAGGGGTGCTCGTGGGTGCCGTCGCCGGCGTTGATGACCGCGCAGCGCACGTGCTTCGCCACCAGGTGGGGCGCGCCGGACGACTTGTGGCGCATGACGATGGCCACCGGCCCCGTCGCCTCGATGTTGCGCGCGGTGTCCAGGAGCGTCTCGCCCTTGGACGTCGAGGAGCCGGAGGAGCTCCAGTTGAGGACGCCCGCCCCCAACCCGCGCGCCGCCATGTGGAACGAGGTGCGCGTCCGGGTGGAGTCCTCGAAGAAGAGGTTCGCCACCACCTTGCCGCGCAGGGTGTGGGTGACGTCGGGTCCACCAGGCAGGTGGACGCGCGCTCTGTCGAGCAGTGCCTCCAGCTCGTCCCGGCGCCAGCCTTCGATTCCGAGGAGGTGTCTCATGGCCGGGGGCGCCGCGTACCCCGGGCCGCGCGGCGCGTCAAGCACCGTGCGCGGCGAGGCGGCCCGCTCGCCCGCCGGATGTGTGTCAGCGGACCGGCTCGAAGAAGCGGTCCACCCGCAGGCCGGTGCCACCGAACAGGCCGTGCAGCAGGCCGTGCCACCCCAGCGACATCCACACCACCATCGCCTTGCCCTTGATGTGGCCGTAGGGAACGAACGCCACGCGGTTGTATCCGCCGGGGGCGCCCAGCGCGTGGCGGCTGTCGGCGCTGCTGTCGCGGTTGTCCCCCAGCACGAAGACGTGGCCCGGCGGCACCGTGTAGGGCCCCTCGTGGCGAGGCGTGCCCGCCAGGACATGGAGCACGGCGTGTGGCGCGCCCGCCAGGTCCTCCTCCTGGAGGATGACCTCATCCTCGTTCCAGTCGCCGCCGTCGGGGCGGTTGTGGACGACGAAGTGGGGATCCACGAGCCGGAGCTCCTGCGCCTGGCCATTGATGGAGACGACGCCGTCGTTGAGCTCCACCACGTCCCCGGGCACCCCGACCACGCGCTTGATGAGGTCCTTGGACGGCTCGAAGGGACTGTTGAAGACGACGACGTCGCCGCGCTCCGGCAGGCGGACGATGACGAACGGCACCACGTTCATGAAGGGGATGCGCACCCCGTAGATGAACTTGTTGACCAGGACGTGGTCGCCAATCTCCAGCGTGGGCAGCATGGAGCCGGACGGAATCCGGTACGGCTCCACGGCGGCGGTCCGGAAGAGCAGCGCGATGAAGAGCAGCTTGACGATGCCGCCGGCGGTGCTCCACACCGACTGCTTGCGGAACGCCCCCAGGTGGCGCTCCGTCAGTTCCTCCAGCGCCTTCACCTCGCGCCGGAGCGCCTCGGCGTCCCCGGCCACGGAGGCGCCCTCCACGCGCAGGGCCTGCTCGGCCAGCTGCGTCGCGCCGCCGCCGCCCAGCTTCTGACGGACGTCGGCCCTGCGCAGCAGCCGCTCGTTCTCGTCGACCAGCTCGGCCGCCTCGTACCGCAGGGGGCGCAGCGCCTTCTCCCTGGGGGAGACGTTGCGCCACACGAGCAGGGCGACGAAGTACGCCACCATCGCCAGGCCGAAGCCCTTCATCGCCGGCTGGGCCCAGGACGCCGCCGCCGGGACGTACTCGACGGTGAGCGTGTACGGGACGCAGGCGAGCGCGACCAGGATGGGCGGGGCCCACAGGCTGGTGAACCGCTCCCGCCAGGCCAGCCGGCGGCTCGCGCGCAGCTGCTGGGGCGTGCGCAGCAGCGCCATGGCGGCGGAGAGCGTCGTGGGCACCGAGTCGGAGGGGCTGGCTGCGTTCATGGGGCCCACCATAACCCGGGACGCGCCGCGGCAGTCCCGGCGGTCGGCGGCTCAGCGCACCGGTTCGAAGAAGCGGTCGACCCGCAGGCCGGTACCACCGAAGAGGCCGTGCAGCAGGCCGTGCCACCCCAGCGACAGCCACACCACCATCGCCTTGCCCTTGATGTGGCCATAGGGCACGTACTCCACCTTGTGGGTGATGCCGAGGCCCAGGCGGCTGTCCGCGCTGTTGTCCCGGTTGTCCCCCATGACGAAGACGTGCCCCGGCGGCACCGTGTACGGGCCCTCGCGGCGCTTCGTGCCCGCCGGCGACTGGAGCGCGGCGTGCTCCACGCCCGACAGGTCCTCCTCGTAGCGGATCGTCCGCTTCGCCGACCAGATCTTCGTTTCCTGGTCGAAATCGTGGACCACGAAATCGTTCGAGACGAGCTCGCGCGGCTGCACCTGGCCGTTGATGTAGACAACGCCGTCGACCAGCTCCACCGTGTCGCCAGGCAACCCGGCGACGCGCTTGATGTAGTCCGACGACTCGTCGACCGGGTTGTTGAAGACGATGACGTCACCGCGCTCCGGCGGACGGACGATGACGAACGGCACCACGTTCATCAGCGGGATGCGCACCCCGTAGATGAACTTGTTGACGAAGACCTGGTCGCCGATCTCCAGCGTGGGCAGCATGGAGCCGGACGGAATCCGGTACGGCTCCACGATGAAGGTGCGGATGACGAGCGCCACCAGCAGCGCCTTGCCGAACCCACCGATGAAGTCCATGACGGAGCGCTTGCGGAAGGCCCCCAGGTGCTGCGCCGTCAGCGCGTCCAGCCCCTTGAGCTCCGCGCGCAGCGCATCGGCGTCCCCGGCCACGGAGGCGTTCTCCACGCGCAGGGCCTGCTCGGCGATCTGCTCGGACACGCCGGCCTGGAGCTTCCCCATCCCCTGCACCTTGCGGAGGATGCCCTCGTTCTCGGAGATGAGCTCCTGCGCCTCCTGCCGCAGCGGGCGCAGCGCCTTCTCCTTCGCGGAGGTGTTGCGCCACACGAGCAGCGCCAGGAAGTACGCCACCATCACCAGCCCCAGCCCCTTCATGGCGGGCTGGGCCCACGACGCGGCGGCCGGCACGTACTCGATGAGCAGCGTGTAGGGGATGAACGCCAAGCCGATGACGCACAGCGGGGCCCACAGGCTGGTGAGCATCTCCCGCCACATCAGCAGGCGGCGCGCGCGCAGCTGACCGGGGGTCCGCCGCGCGGCCATCACCGAGGAGAGCTTCATGGCGGGGGGAGCGGAGGGGCTGGCCGCGCTCATCGAATCACTGCTCCGTCTTGAGGACCGCGAGGAAGGCCTCCTGCGGAATCTCCACCGTGCCCACCTGCTTCATGCGCTTCTTGCCCTCCTTCTGCTTCTCGAGGAGCTTGCGCTTGCGGCTGATGTCGCCGCCGTAGCACTTCGCGAGCACGTTCTTGCGCATGGCGGAGATCGTCTCGCGGGCGATGATCTTCGCGCCGATGGCCGCCTGGATGGCCACCTCGTACATCTGCTTGGGGATGACTTCCTTGAGCTTCTGGCAGACCTCGCGGCCGCGCAGGTACGCGCGCTCGCGGTGCACGATGACGCTCAGCGCGTCCACCGGATCCCCATTGATGAGGATGTCCAGGCGGGCCAGGTCCGCCTCCTGGTAGCCGGACAGCTCGTAGTCGAGGCTGGCGTAGCCACGCGACACGCTCTTGAGCTTGTCGAAGAAGTCGAAGACGACCTCCGCCAGCGGCATCTCGTAGGTGACCTGCACGCGCTGGCCGCTGCTGCCCAGGTACTTCATGTCCTTCTGCACGCCCCGGCGCTCCTGGCACAGCTTGAGGATGGCGCCCAGGTGGTCGTTGGGGACGTGGATGTGACAGGTGAGGATGGGCTCCTCGAACTTCTCGATGTTCTGCACCGGCGGCAGCTTGGCCGGGTTGTCCACGAGCTGGACCTCGCCCTTGCTCGTGGTGATGCGGTACACCACGCTCGGCGCGGTGGTGATGAGGTCCAGGTTGTACTCGCGCTCCAGGCGCTCCTGGACGATCTCCATGTGCAACAGGCCCAGGTAGCCGCAGCGGAAGCCGAAGCCCAGCGCCGTGGACGACTCGGGCTCGTACGTGAAGGCGGAGTCGTTGAGCTTCAGCTTCGCCAGCGCGTCGCGCAGGTTCTCGTACTCGGCGGAGTCCACCGGGAAGATGCCGGAGAACACCATCGGCTTGACTTCCTGGAACCCCGGGAACGGCTCGTCCGTGGGTCGCGTCTCCTCGGTGACGGTGTCACCGACCTTGGCGTCCTGCAGCTCCTTGATGTTGGCGACGAGCACGCCCACCTCGCCCGCCATCAGCTGCGGCACCGGGCGCGAGAACGGGCTGAACACGCCCAGCTCCTGCACCTCGAAGACCTTGTTGTTGCTCCACAGCTTGATCTTCTGCTTGAGCTTCAGCGTGCCCTCGAGCACGCGCACCAGCGTCACCACGCCCCGGTAGTTGTCGTACCAGGAGTCGAAGATGAGGGCCTTGAGCGGCGCGTCCGGAGAGCCGCTCGGGGGCGGCACCCGCGCCACCACCGACTCGAGGATCTCGTGGATGCCGATGCCCTCCTTCGCGGAGGCCGGCACCGCCACGGACGCGTCGATGCCGATGACGTCCTCGATCTCCGCGCGCGTGCGGTCCACGTCCGCGCTGGGCAGGTCGATCTTGTTGATGACCGGGATGATCTCCAGGTCGTGATCCAACGCCATGTAGACGTTGGCCAGCGTCTGGGCCTCCACGCCCTGCGACGCGTCCACCACCAGCAGCGCGCCCTCGCACGCGGCCAGGCTGCGGCTCACCTCGTAGGCGAAGTCGACGTGTCCCGGCGTGTCGATGAGGTTGAGGACGTACTGCTTGCCGTCCTTCGCCGTGTAGCTCATCCGCACGGACTGGGCCTTGATGGTGATGCCCCGTTCGCGCTCGATGTCCATGTTGTCGAGGAACTGGGCCTGCGCCTCGCGCTTGCTCAGGGTCCCCGTCTTGTCGAGCAGACGGTCGGCCAGCGTCGACTTTCCATGGTCGATATGGGCGATGATGCAGAAGTTGCGGATGTGCGCGTTTTCAGCCGGCATGTTCGGAGCGCTCGTCGGAAGAAGCGGGCGTGACTAACAGGGAACCGCGCGAAAATCTACGCGTGAACGTCCGCCCGACGAGCAACCCGTCGGGGGAGCCTCATTGTTCCCCAACCATCAGGGTCCACGCCCGGTCCGTCCGGCACCCCACCGGGGGGACGGCCCCTGGGGGACGTCCCTCCCCTCCTCCGGACCCGCCGGGGGCTCGAAGGAGGAGGGACGGCGATCAGCCGTGAGCGCGCTCGGGGCCGCCGAGCTTCTCCCGGAAGAAGGCGACGGTGCGGCGGGCGCCCTCCCTCAGGTCGGCGGTCGGCTCCCAGCCGAGCACCTTCTTCGCCAGGCTGTTGTCGATGCAGGAGCGCATCTGCTCCCCCGGCTTGGCGGGCGCGTGGGCCACGGCGGCGGTGGAGCCGGCGGCCTCGGCCAGCAGCGCGTAGAGGCGGTTGATGTCCGTCTCCACGCCCGTGCCGATGTTGATGGCGCCCACGTAGTCCTTCTCGAAGGCCAGCCGGTTGGCGCGGGCCACGTCCGGGCCGAAGACGAAGTCACGCGTCTGCTTGCCCTCGCCGAAGATGGTGCAGCCCTGCCCCTGGATGAGCCGCTGGCAGAAGATGGCCACCACGCCCGCCTCGCCGTGCGGATTCTGGCGCGGGCCGTACACGTTGGCGTAGCGCAGCGCCACGTACGGCAGGCCGTACTGCGCGCGGTAGTACCCCAGGTACAGCTCACCGGCCGCCTTGGAGACGCCGTAGGGCGACACCGGCCGCGTCGGGTGGTTCTCCGGTGCGGGGAACACGTCCTGCTCGCCGTAGATGGCGCCGCCGGTGGAGCTGAAGATGACCTTCTTCACCCCGGAGACCCGCGCGGCCTCCAGCAGGTTGAGCATGCCGCGGATGTTCACGTCCGCGTCGAAGCTCGGGTCGTCCACGCTGCGCCGCACGTCCATCTGCGCCGCGAGATGGCACAGCACCTGAGGCTTCTCCGTCTTGATGAGCTCCGCGGCCTCCCGGCTGCGGATGTCGTGCACCACCAGCCGGACGCGCGGGTCCAGGTTCTCCCGCTTTCCGCCAGACAGGTCATCCAGGGCGATGACCTCGTGCCCACCCCGAAGGAACTCGTCGCACACGTGCGAGCCAATGAAGCCCGCCCCACCCGTCACCAGGACTTTCACGCTATCCGTCTCCCCGCCACCCGGCCGTGGCCGTACCTGACTGCGATTTCCGTGCTGCTCTCGCGGCGGCAACCTATGCCGAGGCGCGGCGCACGGCAACCTCGCGAAACCACGCGATGGTCTCCCGCAGACCCTCCTCCAAGGGCACCTTGGGCTCCCAGCCCAGCAGCGTCCGCGCCCGGGTGATGTCCGGCTGACGCTGCTTCGGGTCGTCCTTGGGCAGCGGCTTCTCGAGGATCTTCCCGCCGCCGCCGGCCGCCGCGCGCACCGCCTCCGCGAACTGGCGGATGGTCATCTCCCGGGGGTTGCCGATGTTGACCGGGTTGGGTTCGTCCGACAGCGCCAGGCGGACCAGGCCGTCCACCAGGTCCTTCACGTAGCAGAACGAGCGCGTCTGGCTGCCGTCGCCGAAGACGGTGAAGTCCTCGCCCTTGAGCGCCTGCCCCACGAAGGCCGGCACCACGCGGCCGTCATTGAGCCGCATGCGCGGGCCATAGGTGTTGAAGATGCGCACGATGCGCACCTGCACGCCCTTGCGCCCGTAGGCCGCCGTGACGGCCTCCGCGTAGCGCTTGGCCTCGTCGTACACGGACCGCGGGCCGATGGGATTGACGTTGCCCCAATAGTCCTCGCGCTGCGGGTGCACGAGCGGATCCCCGTACACCTCGGACGTGGACGCCATCAGGAAGACGGCCCGGTTCGCCTCCGCCAGCTTCAGCCCGTTCTCCGTGCCGAGGGAGCCCACGCGCAGCGTCTCCAGCGGGAGGTTCGCGTAGTCGATGGGCGACGCGGGCGACGCCAGGTTCAACACGTAGTCGAGCGGCCCCTCCACGGGGATGCCCTCCACGATGTCCGCCTTCACGAACCGGAACCCCGGCCGCCCCTGGAGGGTGCGCAGGTTCTCCTCGTTGCCCGTGATGAGGTTGTCCACCGCCGTCACCGCGGACGCGCCGTCGTCCAGCAGGCGCTCGCACAGGTGCGAGCCCACGAAGCCAGCGCCCCCCAACACCACGACTCGCTTTCCCTGCATGCTCTTCACGTCGCGCCTCGCTGTTCTTTCAAATCTCGTCGAAGGTCGCCTGCCCGGGGAGCTGCGCCTTGTACTTCTCCAGGACCAGGTCGATGCCCTGGCGGATGTACTCGGCCACGGGCACCTTGGTCTTCTGGTTCAGCGCCTTGAGGAGCTCGTTCTGCTCCGGGGTGATGTAGATGGTGGTGCTGATCTTCTTTCGGGCCATGGCGATATGTGAAAATATATGGAATGACGTGGCGCGCGGAAGCATCTCGTGCGCGCGCCGCGAGGGAGGCCCACATCCCTCCCCGGAGCGCCCGATGACCCGAAGCAACCACTGGACTTTCCTGGGCTTTCTGACCGCGGGGCTCCTCGCGGGTTGCGCGACCAGGTCCGGAGGGACCCCAGGGGGCACCCCGGAGCAGGGCGTCACCCCGCCGGGCGCGGAGGCCATCCACGCCCCCCCGGCGAACGACGAGCGCGTCAGCCAGCAGGACGTGAACGGCGACGGGAAGCCGGACGTCTGGACCTACATCGTCATCGAGCGCGGCGAGGATGGGCAGGAGCGCTACCGCAAGGTGCGCCAGGAGCTGGACCTCAACTGGGACGGGCGCGTGGACCTCACCCGCTCGTTCGACGCGACGGGGGCCCTGACGCGAGAGGTGATGGACCTGGACTACGACGGCAAGGTGGACGCCACCTACTTCTACGAGAAGGGCGCCAACACCCGCCGCGAGCGCGACTTCGACGGCGACGGCCGCGCGGACACCACCACCTTCTACGAGAAGGGCCAGCTCACCCGGAAGGAGCGCGACACCAACGGCGATGGCCGGGTGGACTCGTGGGAGTACTGGGAGAACGGCCAGTTGGATCGGCTCGGCGAGGACCTGGACGGCGACGGCACCGTCGACAAGTGGACCCGCAACCCCGACACGGCCCGCGAGCAGTGAGCGGGCCGGCGGCCGCGTGACGCGACGCTACGGCGCGCTGGTGCCGGTGCGCCCGTAGGAGTCCTCCAGGCGCACGACGTCGTCCAGCTCCGGGGTGCTGACCTCGAGGATGTCGCAGTCGGTGAGGGCCACCATGCGGTGCTTGGTCAGCGGCTTGATGTGGTAGCTCTCGCCGGGGTTCATCTCCCGCTCGATGAGCCCCTGACCCTCGTCGACGACGAAGAGCAGCTTGCCGCTCTGGACGTGGATCGTCTCGTCCTTCTTGTTGTGGTACTGCAGGCTGAGCTTGTGGCCCTGCTTCACGTGCAGCAGCTTGCCCACGTAGCGCTCGGTGTGGGCCCAGATGAGCTCGTGGCCCCAGGGCTTCTCCACCCGCCTCGTCGTCGTCATGGTGCTTCCTGTCTTCCTCGCCCCGCCCTAGTTCGTGCCGGCCACGAACGCGTCGAGCTGGGTCTCACGCTTGAAGTCTGCCAGATACCGGGACGCCGCATCCTTGGAGGCGAAGGTCCCCATGCGGACCCGGTACCAGGTGCCCTTTCCGGACACTTCCGCCGTGACGATATAGGGGGCGTAGCCCCGATCACGCAACCGGGCGGCGAACCGGTCGGCCTCCGCCTTGTCCTGGAAGGCCGACAGCTGGAGCGTGAAGGCCCCGCCCTTCACGGCGGGATCCGGCAGCTGGGCGGCGCGAGCGAGGGCCTCCTTCATGCCCCCACCCTCCTTGTTCGTCGTGCGCGTCGGGACCGCGGCGACCTCCACCTTGCCGGAGACCGGGGTGGCGACCTTCTCCGGGACGGGCGCGGGCTTGTCGGCCGGCTTCTCCGCGACGGGCGCCGGTGCGGGCTTGGGCGCCTCCGCGACGACGGTGGTGGGCTGCTCCTCGGAGGGCTCCTCGGGAGGCAGCTCGCCCGTGTCCGGGTCCGGCGTCGGGGCCAGGGCGGTGGCGGGCTTCTGCGCCGGGGCGGCGGGCTTCACCGTCGCGGGCTTCTCCGTGGGGGCCGCGGGCTTCGCGGCGGCGACGGGCTTGGGCGCGGCGGGCTCCGGGGTGGCCTTGCGCGTCAGCTCGTCCGGATAGGTGAAGGGCTGCTCCTTCTGCTGCACGGCCTGGAGCGCCTGGGCGTTGGCGTCGAGCGCGGAGAGCAGGTCGGGCGCGGAGGCCGTCTGCGCGTCGCCCGCGAGCTTCTTGCCCACGACGACGCCGAGCACGAAGACGGCTCCCAGGACGACGATGCCGGCGATCAACAGACTGACGATCTGCCGGTTGTCGAGAGAGACGTCGAACTTCTCCTTCATCCGGTGGGCGTCACGCATGGCTCGGCAGTCCTCGCGCGCGGACACAGCGGGCCACACGAGTCCGTGTTGCGGCCTGTAGCGTCGGCGTGGAGGGCAACGTACGCCCCACCTCCAGGCCGGTCAAATTCACGGACCCCGCGTCGCGTCACCTCGTGACGGACGTGGCGGCGAGCGGCGGCGCCACGCGCGCGGGCGGAGTCAGCGGAGCGGTGGCTTCGTGCGCGGCGGGCGCGGTCGGCTCGGCCAGGGACAGGCTGGCGGGCGCGGCGTTGAGTCGCTCGCGCAGCTCCTTCCCGGCGGCGAAGGACAGGGTGCGCCGCTGGGGGACGGAGACCGTCAGCCCCGTCTTGGGGTTGCGGCCGGTCCGGGCGCGCCGCGTGCGGACGGCGAAGACCCCGAAGCCGCGCAGCTCGATGCGCCTTCCAGCGACGAGCGCTTCAGCCATGCAGTCGAAGACGGCGTGGACGATGGCCTCCAGTTCGCGCCGGGGCACGTGGGGAGCACGCTGCGCGATGCGCTCGATGAGCTCACTCCTCGTCATGTCGGACCTCCGCCGAGGGACGGTGGACTCTACAGAAGCCCCGCCCGCGAGGACAAACCGGCCCCGGTCCGAGCCTCAGCGCATGCGCAGCTCGACGGGGCCCTCGACCTCCACCTCCTTGCCGTCCGCCGTCTTCAGCACGACCTCCGCGCCATCCGGCACGAGCAGGCGCACCGTGCGGCCCAGGGGGACCTCGCGCCCCTCCAGCAGCACGGCGGTGGCCAGGTCGTCCGTCTCCGCGATGACGAAGCCGTCATCGACGGTGGCGACGAGTCCCCCCTCCCCCAGGTCACCCGCGTGGATGAAGGGCACCTTGGGGCGGTGAGGCGGCGCCGGCAGCGGCCGGTGAGGGCCCTCGTGCTTCACGTCTCCGCCGAGCTTCTGGAGTCCATTGGGCGTGAAGAACGCGACCAGGTACTGACTGGAGGAGTAGGCGTCCTCGTGGGCGCTCTTGGGCGTCACCTGCACGTTGGTGTAGCGCGCGGCGACGATGCGCTGGGCCCGAGGGGCCTCCTGCACGGCGCCGTCCGTCCAGCGATGGGACGGCAGGTTGGCGCCATGGAGCTTCGCCTCCTTGGCCTCGCCCACCGCCAGCGTGTCACCGTCCTCGAGGAACCGCAGTCCGCCGCCGAAGTACTCGATGACGGCGGGACCGGTGGCGGTCAGCTCCATGTCTCCGGAGAGCTGGGAGCCCACGGCGACGGTCCGCTGCTCCTTGCCCACCGTGCGCAGGACGGGAGCCCCCGCGGCGAGCAACCCCGCGATGGGCTTGTCCGAGCGCTCCTTGCATCCCACCGCGAAGGCCGCGACGACGAGAACACACCGCATGAGGTGCCGCGACATGTCCGACTCCCTCCTGACGACTCGAGCTCAGACGATCCAACCGCCGCCCAGCACCCGGTCCTGATGGTAGATCACCGCCGCCTGTCCGGGCGTCACCGCGCGCGCGGGCGCCTCCAGCCGCACCGAGACGAGCCCGTGAGGGGAGATCTCCACGCGTCCCGGAGCCCCCGCGTGGCGGTGCCGGATGCGCACGTCCACGGCTTGCTCCGGGGACGGAGGACCGTCGACCCAGTGGGGCTGGAGCAGGCCGAAGCGCTCGCGGCCCGTCTCGTCGGCGCTCCCCACGACGACCCGGCGCGTCTCCGGCTCCAGGCGCTGGACGTAGCGCACCTGCCCACCGCCCAGGTTGAGGCCCTTGCGCTGCCCCACCGTGTAGCGATGGATGCCCTGATGCGTCCCCAGCACCTGCCCCTCCGTGTCCACGATTTCGCCGGGGGCCTGGGGGCCCGCGACCTTCTCCACGAAGCCGGCGTAGTCGCCATCGGGCACGAAGCAGATCTCCATGCTCTCGGGCTTCTGGCTGGTGGGGAGGTTGTGCCGCTCGGCGATGGCGCGCACCTCGGCCTTGGTCATGCCGCCCACGGGGAACAGCACGTCGCGCAGCTCGTCCTGGCCGAGCGTGAAGAGGAAGTAGCTCTGGTCCTTGGCGGCGTCCGCCCCCCGACGCAGGACGTAGCGGCCGTCCACCTCCTCGACGCGGGCATAGTGGCCCGTCGCGAGCCGCGCGCCGAGCGCCCGGGCACGCTTGAGGAGGAAGTTGAACTTCACGTCGCGGTTGCAGGCGACACAGGGGATGGGCGTGCGCCCCCCCAGGTAGGACTGGACGAAGGGATTGACGACGCGGTCCTGGAAGATCTCCTCCGCGTTGGCGACGTAGTACGGGATGCCGAGCGTCTGGGCCACCGCGCGCGCGTCGTCGATGTCATCGGGACTGCAGCAGCTCCCACACTTCGCCTTGCCCTCGTAGGACCAGACGCGCAGGGTGATGCCGATGACCTCGTGGCCCTGCTCCTTGAGCAGGGCGGCCGCGGCCGAGGAATCCACCCCGCCGCTCATCGCAACGACGACTCGCATGGTGCCCCTTCCTACACGCCCCGACGCCCGGGCGCACGCGGGAGGACGCCCGAACCCGCGTGAACCGGACGGGTCCGGGGCCCCCCGGGCCTAGCGCCCCGCTCCGGCGGGCCTCCCCAGGGAACGACGCGACACTCCCGTCACCGGGCCCGGGGGCACCTCCTCCGAGGGGGGAGCCACTGCCCGGCCGCCTCTCCTCCATGCTCCCGACGACCAGGCTGTCGCCCGTGTGGGAGGTCGGTCCCTTCATCGCCACCCCGGACTCAGGGCTTCGGACGCTCCGCGTGCCAGGACAGCAGGCGCTGCTTCAGGGCATCCGGGGTGTTGAGGGAGGGCTCGTCGAGCACGGACTCCATCAGGAAGCGCGTCGCCTCGCCGACGATGGGCGACGGGCCCACGCCGAGGGTCGCCATGATGTCGCCGCCGGTGAGCGCCAGGTCCTTCGCCACGAGCGGGGGCTTCGCGGCCGCGAGCGCCTCGAGGCGGGCGATGAGCCGCTCGACGCCGGGCAGTCGCTCGGGGGCGCGGACCTGGACCCGGGCGCGGGCCACGGCGAACAGCTGCGGCAGCTGGGCGGGTCCGACACGGGCCAGGAGGCGACGGAGCGCGGGGTCGCCATCGGAGACGCGGTCCTCCAGCCGGGCGTTCTCGACCAGGAGGGCCACGAGGTCCGCGACCTTGTTGGGGAACTTGAGGCGCAGGCCGATGTCCCGCGCGCGTGAACGGTCGACGAGGTCCGCCAGGAGCGCCGCGAGGCGCGGTTCGATCTCCACGGGCGCGGCCTGCACGGCGGCCCGGGCGAGCCGCGCGTCCTCGGGGGCGGCGCGCGCGACCTCGGGGAGGAAGACGTCGAGGAGGCCCGTGTCCGCGAGCAGCACGAGCCCCCCTTCGGCGCGCGGAGACAGGAGCAGCTTGGTCAGCTCCTCGCGAACGCGCTCGAGCGCGACCTTGCGGAACACGCCCAGCGTGGCGGGGATGGCGTCGCGGGTGGCGGAGTCCAGTGAGAAGCCGAGCACCGCGGCGAAGCGCACGGCGCGCATGGGGCGCAAGCCGTCCTCGGAGAAGCGCTCCAGGGCGGAGCCGACACAGCGGATGAGCTGGGACTGGAGGTCCGCCTGCCCACTGAATGGATCGACCAGCTCGCGGTCGAGCGGGTTGTACGCCATCGCGTTGATCGTGAAGTCGCGCCGGGAGAGGTCCTTGACGATGTCCCGCTCGAAAGCCACGGAGCTGGGGCGCCGTCCGTCGAGGTAGTCCCCCTCCGACCTGAACGTGGTCACCTCGACGTGGGTGCCGCCCTGCACCACGGTGACGGTGCCGTGCTGGATGCCCGTGGGGATGACCTTGCGGAAGGCGCGCTGGACCTCCTCCGGGAGGGCGCTGGTGGCGACATCGAAGTCCTTCGGATGAACCTGCCGCACCATGTCCCGGACGCAACCGCCCACGAGGTACACGGCGTGCCCCTGCTCCCGCAGCCGGGAGATGACGTCGAGGACGGGCCGGGGGACATCCGCATCATGGAGGTTCGCGAGCATGGCCCCCGAATGAAACGAGCGCGGGGCGCTTCCCACAAGAGGGAAGACGAGGGGGAGCGACCAACGAACATCCCAAAGCCCCCTGCCCCACCCGGAGCGCCTCGCCGCCGCGTCGACGCACGCCGCGTCCTCACCCGTCCGGGAAGATCCGCGCGCCCCCTCGTTCATCGAACGGGGGCGCATGGGGGCCCCCGACGAACGATGTGTCATGTCCATGGGGGAGTTCATGAAGACACAGTGGCGGCAACACCTGGTGATGTCGTTGGGATTGGCGATGCTCGGGCTCACGGGCTGCTTCGAGAACTGCAAGGGAGGTACGGGCCCCATTGGCGGCCTCGACGGGGGGACCGGGAGCACCGTCTGCGGCGAGAAGATGTGTCAGCCGGGTGAAGAGTGTCTGGGCTGTGGTTCGGAGTTCTCCTGCCAGCCGAAGGGTTCGGTGTGCTGCGCCGCGGGAACGGGCGCGGGCGGCTCGGGCCCGGTCATCTGCGGCCCCGAACTGGAGTGCGTCCACTGCGGCCCACAGGCGGATGGCTGCTACGAACGCGGCTCCGTGTGCTGCAAGCAAGCCACCGGCGCCGGAGGCAGCGGTCCACTCGTCTGCAGCCCCAAGGAGAGCTGCCAGTTCAACGAGTGCGTCCAGAAGTGAGGAGTGGACTGCTCGGGAATGGCCGGGGGGCGCGCTTCCCGCCCTGACGCGCCGGCACACGACGATGCGCGTCAGCAGCCCGGATTGCCACGGGCCGTCGAATTTCCGACAATCACGCCAGCCGGGTCGTTCTCCGCACGAACATCTTCGAACGCCTTCGAGACAGGAGGTCCCTCGTGAAGATGCTGAAGCTGTGGATGGTGGCAAGCGCCGCCAGCCTCGTGATGGGGTGCAATGGCGTACCCGACGACATGGGCGACTTGGATCCGGCGGAGACCGCCTCGCGGGAGCTGACGGGCTGTTACGCCACCTGCGCCCAGGGCACGGTCACCTGCCCCTCGACGACGACCTCGTGCTCAGCGACGCAGAACGTCGGCGTGACTTGCGATGGCGTCTTCACCCCGTGTCCGCCGACCACCTCGACGTGTTCTCCCCTCTTGCCGAAATGCATCGACCTGAATGGAGACAGCTGCTCGGTGCTCAACGAGCAGGTCCCCTGCTGCATCGATGACCCGGGATATTCGTGGGAGAGCGTCTGCGACTGCATGCGGTTCGGCAGCACGCCTCCCTATCTGCGATACCTCTGCTTGCTCTGAACCAACCCGGGGCTCCCTGGTGACCGTCATGCCAGGGAGCCCTCCGCATCGGGTTGGCCCACGTCCCGGCGCCCACTCAACGGGAGAGCGTGGCGAACACTCGCCACGAGAGCAGGAAGGCGGCGGCCGCCAGCTTCCAGTCGAGGGACACGCCAGGGGGGATGAGCAGGTCCACCGCCTGGATGCCGAAGCCACGGGCCCCCAGCACCGTGACGAGCCCCGTCAGCGAGGCAAGGCGCAGCCCCGAATAGACGCGGTCCAGCAGGCCGGTCCTGATGATGAGCGCCTCGCGCCGGTTGCGAGGCGCCTCCGAGAGCCTGCGAGTCAGGGTCGGCGCCGCGATGAACAGCTCCGCGTAGTCCGCCGCGAGCTTGCGCAGCCGCTCGGGACGGGTCCACTCGCGGAGCCGACGGATCTGCCGCCTGCGGAAGTAGCGCCGCAGGTGGTGGACGAAATCGAAGTCCGGATCCAACTGGAGGATGATGACATCCGAGAGGATGAGCGCCCGGAAGTAGCGCATCGCCCCGGGGGCGAGGTTGAAGTCGTATTCGCGGATGATCGCCAGGGTATTCAGGAGCAGCCGCGCCGTGCTCTTGTCCTCGAGGGTGCCGTCGCGCATCCGCGCCAGCCACCCACGGATGAGCGTCTCCACGCTGCCCCGGAAAGCGGCGATGCGGTCGCGGCGGCGCTCGGGGATCTCCACCATCTCCACCATGGTCGCGGCCGCGTCCGAGACCCTCCCCTCCTGGACCGCCACGAAGTACCGCTCCTGCGTGTCCGCCAGGTCCTCGTCCATCGTCCCGACGATGCCGAAGTCCACGTAGCCGACCACGTCGCCTTCGAGGATGACGATGTTTGCCGCGTGTGGGTCCGCGTGGAAGATGCGCACGTCGAAGAGGTGGCGCATGCCGATGTCGAAGATGCGCTGCGCCACCAGCGGGAGATCCAGCCCCGCCTCCTCCTCCAATCGCTCGCGACCGGCCTCGCCCTCGCTCCGCAACCGCGAGAGGACGTCGCTTACCCAGCATCCGTCGAGGAACTCCATCGTGAGCACGCGCGGCCCCAGCAACTCCTCGTGGAGTCGGGGGATGCGAACGATCCGGTTGTAGCGGCTCACCTCCTGCGCGCGCCGGAGGTTCTCCGCCTCGAAACCGTAGTCCAGCTCCTCCTCGAGGCTCTCCTGGAGTTGCGTCACCTGCGCGCCCAGCCGCAGCGAACCGAGCAGTCGCAGGGAGTCCACCCAGAAGGCGAGCCCGCGCAGGGCCACCACGTCCGCGGCGATGAGGGTCCTCAGCCCCGGGCGCTGCACCTTCACCGCGACCACCTCGCCCGAGGGCAAGGTGGCACGGTAGACCTGCCCGAACGAGGCCGCGGCGATCGGCTCCTCCGGGAACGCGGAGAACAGCTCGCGCAGCCGCCCGCCGAGGTCCGCCTCGACGATGCGCCGGGCCTCCTCGAATGGGAATGAAGGGATGCGATCCAGGAGCGAGGACAGCACCTCCACGACCCGGGGCGGGAAGAAGTCGATGCGCATCGCGAGAACCTGGCCCAGCTTCACCCACGCGCCCCCCGCGCGCTCCAGGAAGCGGCGCAGCACGCGCGCCAGGGCGAGCTGCCGCGCCTGCGCCTCCCAGACGCTCAGCAAGACCCAGCCTGCGTGGACGGCGCCGTGCCAGAAGAGGAACCACACACGGAACCACCGCCAGAAGACCCCCGGCAGGTCAGCGAAGGACAGGCGCGTGCGCCATCGAGGCAGATGCCGGCCCGACGAGGACGGCCGTGCCCTGACCGGGAGCACACCGCGGGGCCGGGCGGCCCCGCGCTCCATCCTGACCGCGCGAGAACGGCCTGGGCGGCGCTCGCTCACGTATCGTCGTCTTCCTCGTCCTGTCGCGCCTTGCGCTGCTTCGAGCGCCGCGCCACCAGCCCGAGTTCTTCACGGAAGCCCTTCACCAGCTCGTCCAGGTCCGAATCGTTGAGCGCCCGATCCTCACGCCGGACCTTGCGCAGCCGCTCCAGGACATCCGTCCGGAAGTCCTCGAGGAGCTGGTCGAGCAGCACAGTCACTCTCGTCGGGCTCGGGGATTGAGCCCCCGGACGGGCGGACCTGGTGGAGAGGGCCGCGGTCTTCCTCGGGCGGGCTGGGGCCAGGCTCCAGCTGGGACGGGGCAACCAGTTCCATGGGCCGGGCAGACTTCCCCAGGTCGAAGGCTTGAAGGGGTTGGGCAGGGAGAACCCGGTCAGAGAGGAGCCCGGGAAGGCGCCGGCGTCGAGTTGCTCCAACAGGTCCTCGTCCAGCAACTGCTCGATGACGGGAAGGACCTTGCTGATGACCTGCCGGTTCTCGCGCGCGACCTCGTCGTATTCTTCGTCACCTCCGTAGTAGATCCGCTCCCACTGCTGGCGGGCATAGAGCGCCGAGGCGCCAACCAGACGCTGCAAGTCCGTGCTGTGTGCTCGTTCTTTTCGTCTCATCCAGCCACCTCCGTGAAGGCATCGTGTTCCCGCGCGTCGCTTCAGCGCGCGCGGCGCACCACGTACTCGGCCAACGCGCCGAGCCGATCGCGATGGATTGGCGCCAGGGAGAGCCCCTGGAGGATGTCATCGCAGTGGGTCCTGAACTTCTGGGCGAGCGCCATGCTGTCCCACAGCGCGCCCGTGCTCTCGATGAGGGCGACCGCCTCCTTCAGGACCTCCTGGTCATGCGTTCGGCTGTCGAGGATCTCCAGCAACCTGCGCCGGCGCGCGCCCTCCAGCCGCTCCAGCGCGTAGAGCACCTGGAGTGAACGCTTCCCCTGGACGATGTCCTCGGCGGTCTCCTTCCCCCAGTGGGGATCATCCGGCTTGATGTTGAGGATGTCGTCCACCAGCTGGAACGCGAGCCCCAGCTCCTCGCCGAACGCGGCGAGCCGCTCGGCATCCGCCTTCGGCGCGCCCCCGGTGATGGCGCCGATCTTCAGGGGCAACCGGTAGGTGTACGACGTGGAGCGGTGCACCACCTGCTGCAGGTACTGGGAAGGCAAGCGGCGCTCGTGCCGCCGCCAGGCCCACGTCACGTCGATGGTGGTCCCCACCCCCGTGACGAAGTGCTCCCAGGAGAGGGCCTCGATGAGCGCATGGGTGGCCTGCTCGCCCAACGCCTCACGGTCCAGCCACGCCAGGTGGAAGCCGAGGTTGAGCCAGGCGAGCGCCGAGGACCCCGCCACGCGCATCCCGAACAGCTGGTGCGCCGACGGCGCGCCGCGCCGGAAGAGCGAGTCGTCCGAGACGTCGTCGAGGATGAGCGAGGAGGAGTGGATGACCTCCCCGAGGCCCACCTGCCGGCGCCACTCGCGCGGGTCCTTCCCGTAGGCCTCCAGGCAGAGGCAGACGAGATAGGGGCGGAGCAGCTTGCCGCTGCGCTCCAGGTAGGAGAGCAGCGGCGAGAACCAGGCGGCGCTCAGCCCTTCGAGCACCTCGTCGGTGACCGGGAATCCGAGGGCCTTGGAGAGCACCTCGGGGTCCTTCATTTCCAGCACCGTGGCGCGGACCGCCTCGCGGCAATACGGCAGCCACTTCACGTAGTGCTCCCCGAGCATGGGGGCCATGTCCTTGAGGAACTCGCTGCTGTAGTCACTCCGCATGGCTGACCTCCTCCGCCTCGGCGAGGCGCATGTCCACGGTCGCCTCGATGAACACGCGAAGCGTCGCGGCGAGCGGGCCTTCCGCGGTCGCGAGGGCCTCGCGGGCTTCCTGGCGTTCGCGACGTGCGTGCGAGAGCACGTCCGCGACGAGCCCGCTCTCCACCGTGCGCCGCCAGGCGACGCTCGGGGCCTCGTCGGGGCGAGGCGCGAGCGGGGACCAGTGGATGGGCAGTTCGTGCAGCGCCTGGGCGGGCTCGCCTCGAGCGCGATCGTGCCGCCCGATCACGTCCATGGCGAGCCGGTAGGCGATGCTCGCGTGGCTCGCGGCCTCGCGCAGCGTCCGGGCCTCGGGCGCCTCATGCCGGTCGAGCGCGGCGAGCGCGCAGTCGACGGGGAGCCGGAAGGTCAGCGGCGCCAGCAGGCGAAGATGCCAGCGTTCCCGCGGCGACGCCTCCTTCGCCGCGAACTGGATATCCACCGCCATCCCGGCGCTCGCTTCGTAGAGGGCGCGGCTCACCTGATAGGCCAGCCAGCTCCGGGTCCCCGTTGCCAACGCCCCCTCGTGCCGGATGACCAGCGTGGAGGCCATCTGCTTGGCCGTGTAGGCCACCGTGACGAGCACCGGCAGCGGCAGACGCGACTCGGGCGTCGTCGACTCTGCGATGTTCCTCCCATTGCGCAGGCGCTCCAGCATCAGCAGCGCCAGGTGCTGGAGTTCCACCGCGGCGAGCATCGCCGGATACCGCTCCGGGGCCCGCCCCCCGGCCTCGATCAAGAGCGCCGCGAGCGTCGGACGCCACCGCTCCGTCTTCTGGTCGAACAGCTCGTAGAGCGGGTCGATGAAGCCCTGCTGGATGGCTTCGACGTCCCAGTCGAACCGCGCTGGACCGGTCATGAGCTCGAGCCACCGCGGCGTGCACTGACGAGGCAGGAGTTGCTCGAGGGCCTTCGTCCCGCGAGCCCTCGCTTCTGGAAACGGATGACTCTCGACTTTCTTCATCGCGGTAGTCCTTGCATGACATCCGGGAGAATGGTCCGGCCCGGCGCCCCCATCGCGATGACGATGCCGATGAAGACACCCCCGAAGAGGAGATAGAGATGCGATGACAACTGACGATCCGCGCGCCGGAAGAAGTGTTCGACGTAGACGGCGACCAGCGCCGCGTGAACCAGCGCGACCGCGTAGGGCGACGGAAGCAGACCGGACGCGAGGCCGTAGAGGAGGAGCGCCGCGTACACCACGTTCGCCCCGTGCAGGAGCCAGCGACTGCGCTCTTCCCCGAGGACGATGGGGAGTGTCCGCATGCCCGCGACGCGATCCCCCGCGATGTCCCGCACGTCCCAGAGCAGCTCGACGAAGAGGGAGATCATGCAGGAGATGGCCACCACGAGCGCGGCGCGACCATCGGGGACGCGCCCCAGATAGACATAGGGAGAGAGGACGAGACTCACCGACCAGAAGAAGGCCGCGTACAGGTTCTTCAACCCCAGGACGCTCTTCACCCTGAACTCCCGCCCCCCGGGCAATCGCATCCTCAAGCCGTAGAGCGTGCCCAGGACATTCATCACCGTGCCATAGAGGACGAAGAGCCAACCCGCGCGGGCCGCCAGGAAGAGCGAGCCCACGAAACACGCCAGGATGAGCAGCAACGTGAGCCGGCTGTCGGGCCAGATGAAGCGGCCCCGCCGGGGGTAGTTGATGGAGTCCTCGACCGCGTCGGTCACCATGTTCCACCAGTACCCGCCCGCCGTATGGAGGGTGGTCATCAGGAGGTACTCGGCCGGCAATGGCAGTCCGAGCGCCACGTTCCAGAAGAGCGTGAGCGCCGCTGGCATCAGGGCAACATGGAGGCGGTTGTTGAAGATGACCGACGCAACGAACGACAGTGCGCTCATTTTGTCCTCCCGACGAGTTCGAGGACCTCTTCCAGCCGCTCGATGCGCCAGTCCGGCGTGGGCCCGTCCTGTTCAGCCGGGGCGTTGAAGAGCACCGTCGCGGCGCCGGCCCTCACCCCGAGCCGCACATCGATGCTCGAGTCACCGACGACCAGCGTGCTCCGGAGCTGTTCGGGCGACAGCCCCAACCCGCGCATGAGGATGAAGGGGTCCGGCTTGCCGATGATGCGTGCGCTCACGCCCATCGCGTGCTCCACCTGCCGCAGGGTCTTCCCCGGGCCTGGCACCTGCTCGCCGCTCACGAGGAAGCTGGCATCCTCGCTGGTGGCGAGGAGCAAGGCTCCACGGCGACCCGCGCGCGCCGCCTCCTCGAGCTCCCTCACCGTCAACCCTGGAGCACGCCCGACCACGACGACGTCCGCCGCGTCTCCGTTCGAGACCCACCGCACCGGCGCGTCCGCGGCCTCCGCGATGAGCCGTCGCAGCCCGGGCTGCCCCACCAGCAAGAGACGGGCGCCTGGATGATGCTCGCGCAGATAGAGCGCCATGGCGCCCCCGGCCGAGATGGCCTCCCCGGGCCGGACCTCGACACCGACGTCGGCCATCATGCGGATGATGTCCGACGCGCTGGAGCTGCTGCTGTTGGTGACGAAGGCGACGGCGACGCCCTCCGCGCGCAGGCGGGAGATCACCTCACCCGCCGGAGCACCGGGCAATGGGAGGGGATGCCCCACCAGGACCCCATGCAGATCGAACACCACTCGCCGGAGGGGACCCTTCGCGTCCCTGGGCCCCGGAGTCGATGTGCCACGCATCAGCCGACCTCGTGGGCGAACGGATGGCGGGCGGGAACCAGCTGTCGCTTCCAATAGGCGTCCGAGACGAAGTACCGCGTGAAGTCGCCCATCCGCGCCACGTGTTCGGACTCCAGCGCCGGCGCCGTCCGCTGGAGCGCGTCCGTCGCCTCGTCGACCAGGGCCTCGACCTTCGCGCCGCAGGCGCGGGTGGCGCCGCTCTCCTTCAGCACGGCGATGACCGAGCGCATGTCCCCCGCCCGCCCGCGAATCCAGTCCTCCAAGACCCGCCGCCCCGCTGGAGAGGCCTGCCGCAACGCCAGGCCGAGGATGAAGGTCGGCTTGCACGTCCGCAGGTCCGTCCCCACGCCACGCCCCTGGCCCTTCTCGCTCTCCTCCTCGAGGTCCTCCAGGTCGTCCTTGAGCTGGTAGGCAATCGCCGTGGCCGTGGCCCAGTCCACCACCGCGCGGACCTGCGACCGCGAGCCCCCGCCGAGCACCCCGCCCAGTTCGGCGGCGATGCCGCACAGGGCGCCTGTCTTCATCCTCGCGATGTCGAGGCACTCGTCGGGATCGGGGATCTCCCCGCCCTCGTGGAAGACATCCTTCGCCTGCCCCGCGTTGAGATGGACGTCGTGCCAGTTGAGCGCGCGGATCGCCTCCAGGGCGCGCTCCGCCGGGAAGGGCGCCCCGCAGATGGCGTCGTAGGCGAACGCACGCACCATGTTGCCCTGGAGCAAGCCCGCGATGCTGCCGAGCCGCTCGGCGGTGCCCAGGAACACCCGCCCGTCGCCGGGCTCGGGGGGCGCGGCGGGCCTCGGGTGCGACGGCGCGAACCAGTCCGCGAACGCCCGGTGGACGGACGGCGCGCCACGACGCTCGCCGTCCTCGTCGAAGATGTCGTCATGGACCAGGGTGTGGTGGTGGTAGAGCTGGAGCGCCGCGGCGACCGGCAGGATGGCCTCGCGGCGCTTCCCTCCCACCGCGCCGAACGCGAGCACCACGATGCCGCCATGCAAGCGTTTGCCACCGCTCTCCACGTAGGCCAAGGGGCCCCGGTAGATGCGGCTCAGCACCGGATGGTCCACCTCCAGCGACCTCTCCAGCGAGGAGACCAGCACGCGTCGCATCGCGGTGTTCACCTCCGCGATCATCCCATCCAGGAACGGCTCGAATCCCGGCCTCGTCATGTGCAATCACGCTCCCGCCGCCGCGCCCAGGCGCGACCGCTTTTCGACGAACAGGTGATGGAACAGCCGCACGCTCGCCACGAGCGTGATGGGCATGCCGGCCATGAGCCGCGCCATCCGGGCCCGGGGGATGGCCAGACGCGCCCCTATGCCGCGCATTCGCGGGTCTCTTTCGACGCAAGGCCGCCGGAGGGACGCAGCCAGGTGCCTGGAACCTCCTCGCCGCGCAGCGCCTGGAGGAGCCGCCCGGGGACGCGTCCGTCGAGGATGAACGTGGGAACGCCAGCACGCGCCGCCTCGAAGCCGGCGCGCACCTTCCCATCCATCCCCCCGCTGACATCGTCCTCCGGCCTCGCCACGGTGTCGCCCCAGGCCTCGGTCAGCTCGGGCAGCAGGCGCTCCTCGCCCCCCTCGCGGTGCATCACCCCGGGGGTATCGGTGGCGAAGAGCAGACGTCGGGCACCGAGCCGCGCCGCCACGGTCGCGGCGATCGCATCACTCGAGCAGACGGCGAAGCCTCGTGAGCGGTCCACCACCAGCGCTCCCGAGATCACCGCCACGAGGCCGCGTTCGACGAGCAGTTGGATGGGCCACGTCTCGCAGCGACAGATGGCCCCACCATCCGTCTCGAAGAGGGCGCTCGCGTTGAGTCCACACGCGACGACCCCCTGGGCGCGCAGGGCGTTCATCACCCGCGCGCGCAGATCGTCCAGCAGGGATTCGACCTCGCTCACGACCGAGGCCTTTCCCGAAGGGAGGAAGCCGTCCGCGAAGCCATGACGCCGCGCGGGAGGCTTGCCGAACGACCCCGTCCCGTGCAGGAGGACGACGGGTCCCCCCGCACGAGCGAGTTCACCCGCCAGGCGGAGTGCGGCGGACAGGTCGAACACGCACTCGCTGGCCTTGTCCGTGAGCAGGCTTCCGCCGAGTTTGACGACGCTGATGTCCGCGATGGAAGCCATGGGCGCGTGTCTCAGGCGGCGGCGGGCAGACGGCAGGCCTTCACGAACTGGCTGACGAGCTCCGCGTCGATCCGCGACAGCCGGTTGTTGGCCCGGCACACGCAGCCACGGACGCCCACGACGTCGGCCTTCACCCGGTGGAGCTCGGCCAGGTGCTCGAAGCGGACGGAGCCCGCCAACGCCACCTGGAGCCCGGCCTCGTGCCCCTGCCCCACGAAGTCCTCGATCTCCTGGAGCGAGAGCGCGTCGAACAGCGTCTTCCCGTCCTTGAAGGCGGTGTCCACCATCACCAGGTCGCAGCCGGCGTCGCGCGCGACGTTGACCAGGACCTCCGTCGACAGGCCGTCGAAGCGGCGATAGTCCGCGTAGCCCGCGGCCACCACGATGATGTTGGGGTCGAACTCCCGGCAGGTGCGCTGCACGGCCTTCATGACCGCGAGCGCCTCGACATACGAGCGGGTGCCATGGAGCCCGGCCTTGATGTACCGCGCGCCGTTCGACGCGGCCCCCGCCGCGGCCAGCGCCGCGGTTCCGGGCTTGAACGGAAGATCGCCCAGGGTGCAGCTGAAGGTGACCGGCTTCCCCCCGAGCGCGTTCACCACATCCCGGATGATCCACGGGAAGCTGGCGCCAAGCGACCCTTCCTGCACGTTCTTGATGTCGATGATGTCGGCGCCGCCTTCACAGACAGACAACGCCTCCTCCACCGAGATGGGACTGATGAGCACCTTCACGTGGCTACCCTCCGTTCTGTTTCGTGCTACGCGTTGGAGTCCGGCAACCCGGACGTGAGACGCTGTGCCTCCACGAGGAAGGCGTAGTCCCGCTCACCGTGCGCCGCCGCTCGCGCCGCGACGAGCTTCGCGACGACGTCGCCCAGCGGCAGGTCGACCCCCAGGGAGCGGCTGCTCGTGGCGAGCAGCCCCAGGTCCTTGTGCAACAGGCGAAGCGCGAAGCGGGCCTCGAAGTCTTGAGCGAGCGCGCGTTGCCCCACTCGTGAATAGAGTGGCGACGAGAGCCCGCTCGCCGCGAGCGCCTCAAGGAAGAGCGCCCGCGAGCCCCCTGCCCGCTCGAGGAAGGCGAGCGCCTCCGCGAGCGACTGCGCCATCGCGGCCACCAGGCCATTGAGCGCGAGCTTGGCCGTGCAGCCCGCGCCGTTGGGGCCGAAGTGGTGGATGTGGCGCGCAATCCGAGACAGGACGGGACGCGCCCGGACCAGGACCCCGGCGTCCCCACCCACCATGAGCCCCAGGGTCCCCTGTTCAGCGTCATGCACGCTGCCGCTCATGGGCGCATCCAACATCTCGATGCCACGGGCGCGGAGCGCCTCGGCGAGCTCCGAAGAGGTGACGGCGTCGATGGTGCTGAGATCGACGACGATCGACCCCGCGCGTGCCCCGCCGATGACGCCAGCGCGACCCGACAGCACCTCACGGAGGTCCTCGGGACCTGTCACGACCGTGAGCATCAATGAAACACTGCGGGCTACTTCCGCGGGTGATGAGACGATGCGCGCACCCGACGCAGAGAGTAACTCAGCGCGAGCAGGAGTCCGGTTGAAGGCAACCACAGGCACTCCCTGTGCGCAAAGGAGACGACCCAGGGGCAATCCCATCCGCCCCAACCCAATGAGTCCTACGGCATGTATTGGAAGGTCCGCCATATCCCCTCTCGATAGGGCTACGCGGAAATCTGGAACACACCCCCGTTCGACGCGGAAGACATTCTCTTTTTGCCCCCAAAAGCGCAACACGGATTGATGGCTCCGACCAATGGACAACATATCCTATACATCACGTAGCGTCGACCAACCCAATCCACCACGTCATTGATTCCACCAAACACAAACACAGCCATCCAAGACACCATCACCTCGAAGCGTTCATCCGTCCTCGGATGTCGAAGGCCCGCGCGAACAACGGTCTTGCCGCGCTCGGCTGACCTCGGTTCTCATGCGTCTGGCGCCTCGGGACGTGGTCCAGCGCGCCGAACAGGTCGCCGTCACGTGGTTGCACGAAGCGAGGAGCAAGGTATGCGGCAGCTGGAATCCCCTCCCTTGACCGCCGCGGACACGCTCGAAGGGCGAACCTTCCTCCTGACGGGAGCCACGGGCTTTCTCGGGCAGGCGGTGCTGTCGCACGCGTTGCGGGAGCTCCCCACCGCGCGCTTCAAGCTCCTCATCCGCGACGGCAAACGGGAGAGCGCCGCCGAGCGACTCGAGGGCAAGGTGCGCGACAGCGCGGCCTTCGAACCGGCGCGCCGCCAATGTGGCAAGGAGTTCTTCGAAGCGGACTTCCAGCGCAGGGTGAGCGTGGTGAGCGGGGACCTCTCCAAGGAGGGACTGGGCATCCGCGAGCCCCGCCACGTCATGGCTGGCGTGGACCTGGTGATACATTGCGCGGCCGACGTCGAGTTCCATCCTCCGCTGGACCGAGCGCTCGAGCTCAACACGCTGGGGCCGCTCCGGGTCCTCGAGCTGACGCGCCACATGGCCTCGCCCCGGATGCTCCATGTCTCCACCAACTTCGTGGCGGGCACCCGCACGGGTCGTGTCGCGGAACCGGAGGACCCGCGTGGCGAGTACCCTCGCGCGCGGACGCTCAACCTCCCCTTCGATGCAAAGCAGGAGCTGGAGGACTGCTTGTCGCTCATTCGTCGCGTGGAGGCGGAGCTGGGCGACCAACTCCACGAGGCCAGGTTACGGGAGCGGGTTGGCGTGGACGCCAGTGAGAGCGCCGTGCGGCGGGAGCGCCGACGCGGGTTGGACGCCCGATTGACCACCGAGGGAACCCAGCGCGCCCAGTTCTGGGGATGGCCCAACACGTACCTCTACACGAAGGCCATGGGCGAACAGCTGCTCCTTGCCCACGCCGCCCAGACCCGCTGCGCCATCGCGCGAACGGCCATCCTGAGTCCCGCGGAGGCGTTGCCGGTCCCTGGCTGGCATCAGGGCACTCCACCGCTGACCCCCGTTGCCCGGATGATTCGAGAGGGCCTGAGGGTGCTGCCCGGCAATCCCCGCCTCATCCTGGATGTCCTGCCCGTCGACCACGCGGCCGCGGGCGTTCTCCAGGTGGCGATGGCCCTGCTGGGTGGACAGGCCCGGACCGTCTACCACGTGGGCTCGTCCGGTTCGAACCCGCTCACCCTCGCGCGACTGCTGCAAGGGGTCTCGGACGCGGTGCGCGCCACCACGCCGCGCGGACCGGGGGCGCGCGGGGTGGTGGAGGCGTTGGAGGCGGCGCTGCCCGTCATGGCCCTTCCGCGACAGGCGTACGAGGTGCTGGGGGTGCCTTCGGCGCAGAAGGCCATCGGCATCCTCTCGAGGCTCCTGCCGAGCCTGCCTGGACTCCAACCCAGGCGACGCGCGGAGGTGAGGAGTCGCCTGAAGCGGAAGCTGCGCGAGATGGACTACGCGAAGCGGGTGATCGACGTGTCGCTCCCCTTCATGCACGACTACAGCTACGAGTTCCAGACGGACAATCTCGTGGCGCTGCGCGCGAGCCTCCCGCCGGGAGAACGCGTCCGCTTCCCCTTCGAGCCCGAGCGCATCGATTGGGATCGCTACGTGCGCGACGTGTTCGTCCCCGCCGCCTGCCCGCCCGCCGAGTCCGTGCGCTGAGGGAGTCTCCGCGCGGGAGCTGGGGGTGCCTGGCTGGCCACGGAGGTCACGCGCGTGGACCATGCCAACGCGGTGACCGGGCTCGGCGCCAGGCCCCCATTCCAAGTCGGGCGGGGATGTGCTCCCCATGGAGAGCAGTCTCGGATGCGCTTCCCGCCAGCGCCCGCGTCAGAGACGTTCGATGCTCGTCTTGAAGCCCATGACGAGGTAGGTGACCTGGAAGGACACGGACTCCTTCAGCGCCGCCTTGGTGGCGTCATCGAGCTTGCCCTTCCTGGCCGCCAACGCCGCCTGCTGGAGCAGCTCGACCGCGTCGTCGATGGACTTCTGGAAGTTCTTCAGGTGGGCCTGGAGCTCCGGCGCCGTCACTTTCGCGATCTTGGCATCCGCCGCATCACGGACGTGTTGGAACTCGGAGAAGGAGACTCGGTTGTCCGAGTTGATCCGGTCGAGCTCCTTCTTCAGCTCGGCATGCTGGGACGTAATGTTGAGACTCATGGCGGTCCTCCTGGGCGTGGGCGCTTCGGGGTGACTGCAACGCAGCGGACTCCTGTCGGGACGCGAGACGCGCTGTGCTGTCGAGGGACAGGGGTCGCGCGCCAGACGTAGCATCCGCCTCAGGGGCTGGCGGTCTCCGAAGGACGGAAATGCAAGAGGGCCGACCTTTCGACGGGGAAGCGTTCACGACGAGCCCCTGGACAGCCCTCGTGTCTCTCTCTCCTCATCGTGCCAGCCCGGTCGCCCATCGCTCGCACGCCCTCACGCCAGGAGCTCCGCCATGAAGCGATTGCAGCTGTTGCCGTGGGCCTGCGCCGCCGCGCTCGTCGTCGGGTGTGGCCAGACGTCGGAAGGGGCCGCCTCCGAGGAAGGCGAGCAGCGCTCGTCCTCGGAAGCCCTGTCGGCGTGCACCGCCACTTGCCAGTACGGCTCCGTCAGCTGCCCGTCGACCACCGTCACCTGCTCGGCGGCCAATGGCCAGGGCGTGACGTGTGATGGCACGTTCTATCCTTGCACCAGCTGTACACTCTATTGCGACACGTGCGCCGAGGCGCACCGGACGGCCTGCGATGTCTTTGGCGCTCGATACCCATGCTGCGCGCCCGATGGCAGCCAGGGCGTCTGCGACTGCATCTTCGGGAGCTGGAACTGCCGGCCCCGGTAGAGCGCGACGAGCCGGAGCCGCGCGAGCGACGATAGGGCGCGGGTCGAGCTCCCAGGCTCAGTCGCCGCAGGACAGCTTCAGCTTCTCCACGGACGCCGCCTTGCCCTCCCGGGTCAGGACGAAGCGCGGCCTCAATCCATCGCGCAGTCCGGTCGCGGGCGTGCGCCACGGGAGTCACGGACATCCGAGTGACCCGGGGCATGTAGGACCTGGGGCCACGGTCGGCGCACTGGCGCGGCTTCGGTTCCTGGGAGGGACACGACAGGGACGCGCCCCATGCGGGGCAGAATCACTGACATTGAACAGGGGCAAGGCCACGCGGCGTATGCCGTCAGGCCGCTTGGTATAATCATCGACATGCGAACAGCCCTAATCCTGGCGCTTCTCATCGCGGTATCGGCCTGCACGAAAGAGTCGACGGAGCGAGGGCCCGAGGGACCACAGGGCCCTGCTGGCCCGCAAGGCCCCGCGGGTCCGCAAGGTCCCGCGGGCCCCAAGGGCGATACGGGCGCCCAGGGGCCGCAGGGTGATGTGGGAGCCCAAGGCCCCAAGGGTGACACGGGGGCGCAGGGCCCCCAAGGTGAGGTGGGTGCCCAGGGCCCCATTGGCCCCCAAGGTCCTCAAGGCGAGCCTGGCGCATCGAAGTACTACTACGTGGACGCCGATGGGAGGGAAGTGGATGCCGACGTCTACCTTGGGATCTGGCCTGACGACGCGGGCCGCCACTGGCTCTTCGATGCGGACACGCTCAAGACCCATGGGGAGTCAATCTATCTCTATTTCCCAGCCGTCGACTGCGCCGGTCAGGGCTACGTCACGGCGTTCTACCTCCCACGACGGGTATTGAAGCACCCGAAAGGGGGGTACGTCGTCCGCCCGGACACAGCCCTCACCGTCCCATTCTCCTATCGCTCGATGCTCTATCCGGATGGAACATGCCAGACCTTCCCGGGCGGCTCCGAGTCCCAGGGTACTGGGTTCCCCGTGCCCGCGATCGAGCAGCTCACACCGCCTGTCATTCCGTTCCGGGCGCCTCTCCACCTCGAACGGCGTCCGTAGCCAGCGTCTCGAACGAGAGACCGCGCGTCGGTGCGCACCTCCTCACGCTGCCCTGGCGCCCGTGAGCTACGAAGCCGTTCAGGGACAGAAGGGGCTTCAAGCGGACAAGGTTCAGCTGATCGCGTGAAGGGGACGCAGTCCCCAGGGTGGGCAGGGACCGGAAGGACGGCGTCCAGTGCCTGCCCTCCGGGCCCGTGGCCTCTCCTCCGCGCGTGCTGCGTGCGGCACCTCATCTCCCTACCCTCAATGACAATCCAGGAACACGTCCTGCGTCGGGGTCGTGTCCAAGTAGCAGACGCGGCTGATCGACATCTCGTTGCCCCAATGATTGCGCGCCAGAATGGAGAACGGGATGTTGCTCTGGATCGTGGTCGCGCCGGCGATGCTCCACAGGTATTCGTAGGGGGCCGAGGTCAGCGTCACACTGAAGCCCGGAATCGGGCCCCAGGTCAGGGTCACCGACTGCACGCCCCGCAAGTCGCGCACCGCCCCCGCCGACACCAGGTACACGCGGCGCGAGCCCCTGACCAGGGCGATCCGCTTGGTCACCCCTCACGCGCTCCGTGGCCGGTCCGGCCCCTGACGCCGGGAGCACGTCATGCCCGCCCTCCGATGCGAGGCAGGCGCTCGGGCTGGTACACTCGTCGCCTCAGGGGGTGGACATGGACACATTCCTGCTTTGGCTGGGCATTACGGTGAGCGGCACGGTCGTCGCCGTCGTTGGCATGCTCAGGTCGGAGAAGCGTGAACGCCTGAGGCTTCAGGCCGCGGCCCAAGCCCGCCAGTGCCCGAGTTGCGGCGGAACATTCGACCTCTTGTCCGTCTCCGCCGTGGGATCCCCTCGCATCACCCCTCGTCCCGGAGAACGTGTTGGCCACATCCCCTCGAAGTTCCAGGCCACCTGCTCGGCATGTGGACTCATCTCCACGTTCCTGGATGAAGAGAAGGAGGCACGCGTTCGTCACGCGGCGTGACGAAACCAAGGGCGTGGAGCACGGCACGGCATACCGTCTGGGAGGAGGATGGGCATCGGCATCTCTTGGTGGTGACACTGGGCTTTGGCTGGCTTTGACGGGTCCTCTTTGGGCGACTCTCACGTGACCATTGAGGAGGGGCGACGCAGTCGTGCAGATTCATCTCTGACGGCGGGTCGTCGACAGAGCTGCTGCTCAAGTCGCAATACACATCTGGCTGTGCTTTCGAAACACGCAACTGCAACGGCGTCACCTGCAGGTTCATCTTCAACTGCTGCGCGCCGAGCGCCTGGGCCCGCGTCAATCAGGCCGACTGGGATTGACCGGCCTGCGGTTTTCGGACCACGAGAAGCTTGAGTGGATGCTGTCTGCGGCCACCAGGGAGGCAGGCGGTGAAGAAGAGTTGGTTCATGGCACGGCCCCCGACTGCACGGATGACGGGGCGCTCTTCCCACGCCGGGAGTACCAGACCAGGGGCCGGATGTCACCGCGCCACAGCTGCTGGACGAAGGCGTGGAGGGCCACGCCGAAACCACCACAACGCTGGGCAAGACTCACCACGGATCGCCACCTGGCACATCCAACGCGCGCCGCGAAAGTGTCAGCCATGGGAGCCGGGCGACAAGGCCATCAAGCACGGAATCCGAGTGGGCATATGCCTGCGCCTTGACATCGAAGAGGTGCGGGTCGAGTCGAAAGACGAGTCGTGTGCCAGCCGAGGGACCACGCGTCGAATCCTGCATGGGACTGATGATGCCTCCACGAGAGTACCGAGCCTCCCGCCGCACCTGCCCATCCGACGTTTGAAGAAGAACCCGCGACGACAAGGCATTGAGCTTGATTCCCCAAGGACTGAAGGGACCGAATGAATCGGAGTGGCCCTGGGGGAGCGTCGTCATGGCCCAATCGATGTAGCTGAGCGAGGCCCCGCGGCTGTCGGTCAACCGAAACGAGGCCCCCTGCCACGCACAGGACAGGGCGAACACCGGTCCCGGCCAGACGCTCAACGCGACCTGGGAGCGCTCCACTCCCCCCGTCAACGAGGCCATGCCTTCGGAGGCCCACCCGAGCACACCTGCCGCCTGGAGATGCGGAAGGCCGCCGCAGTCCGTAAACATCCCTGGTCGAGACCGGATCCACTCGAAGTCCCACGGTGTTCTGCCCTCTGTGAAGGTCGGTGCCACGGGAATCCCTCGTGCGGAACGGTGACATGCTGGGGCGCTGTCAGAAGTGACTGAGTGTACAACGCGCCCGACAAAGTGGTTCACCACTCTCGGTCCCCCCGGACATCAGCGCCGCTGCTTGCCACGATGGGTCACTCCCGTTTCATGCGCATCGAACCCTCCGCCAAGCGCCGTGCCCCCTCAACCCTCTCGCCAACACACGCGCGACCATCTAGTCTCTGGTTCCCCCCGGACCATCGGCGTCGCAGCCGTCCTTCCCGATTTTTCTTCGGCTGTTTCACCCGTGAAGGTTCGACTGATGGGGCGTCAATTCCGTGTTTCCGTTGTTGTCATCGTCGCCTTATTCGCCCTTGGCATGCGCTTGTGGGCACACTGTTCTGCGCCCAGCGCAAACAAGTCTTGGGGAACCTCTGTCGACACGGAGAGCGCCGCATTCCAGCAGGCGTTGATCACCGCTGAGATACGTCGGGCCGCGAAGGAGAGCCCTACGGAGAGGACGGCGGAAAGGCTTCTCAACTTCCTCAGAGCGGAGTGTTTTCCCCACCAAGGAAAGACCTTTACCGAAGGCTTCGCCGAACTCCTGACTCGAGAGGGGAAGAAGCCCGCGGCCACGCTCTTCCCTCCTCGGACGCGAAAGCCTCTGACGATAAGCGCCTCGGACGCTCGGGACTGGCATTTGAACAAAGCCTTGAAGATGGACGTCATCGCGCCCTTCAGCGCAGCGCCTGATTTCGTGCTCGATGCGACCAAGACGAGGACCATGGCGGTGCTGAACGGCAAAGGCAATTCGGGACACGTCGTCCTCTCGAGAAACGAGGCCCGTGAGGATGTGTGCGACCTCAAGTGGCTGAAGATGGTCGAGGCCCCACGCGCATTCCGCGTCGACTCTGTCGGGAAGCACTGCTTGTTGATCGAGACCCATGATGGCGATGCGCGGTCCTTCGAGGTGCGCTGTCTCCACGGCCCGGACAGGGTCGAATGCAGCGCCAATACAGACGACAAAGACATTGCACTCGCGGCCCTGGCGACGTGCGGCTCCATCGAGTTTCTCTGAGACTGGCGCCCCGCGCCTGCGCGGACACATCACCCGCGCCGCAGGTCCCGGCTTCCACAGTCGGCCAGGTGGAAAGTCCCCTGGCGGCTCATTCGCGAGACGATGCGCGCCCCCACGTGGGCCGCGAAATCAGAGGCGCCTCCCTCCCGCCGCTGCACCGAGAGGCGGGTGTTGTAGGCCGTCACCATGCCCGGCCTGTCCCGCCGGTCCACCACCTCCTCCAGCAACTCCCGGTGGCGCGGCCCCAGTTCCTCCCCAGGCAACCCGTCGAGGTCGTCCACCACCAGGACCCTCACCTCGTGGACACGCTGGAGCAGGTGCCCATCCTCCGTCTCGTGGTCGCTGACCCGCTTCAGCTGCGACCAACGGACGAAGAGGCCGGCGGAGGAGTCCCACTCCGGCAGCCGCTGGCCCATGCGCGTCTCGTACCGCACCGCGGCCCGGAAGAGGTGACACGCCCCGGCCGTCTTCCCCACGCCGGTGCCCCCGGAGAGCAGCAACGTCCGGTACCCTTCCGCCAGCACGTGGCGCGCGGCGCGGAGGGCGGCCGTCTCCAGCACCTTCCCCCCGCTGAGTGCCTCCACCACCTCCGCCGGCACACCGCACAGCCGCAGGTGCACGGGCCACGCGTCGGCCTGGGCCGCCTCGTAGCGTGCCTTCTCCTCCGCCTCGGCCTGCTTCAGCGCCGCCTCCCGCTCCTTCCACCCGGCTTCAATCTCCGCCAGCCCCGGCGCGGGCTGCTGCTTCGCCTGGGACATGGCCCGGCGCATGAGGTCCGCCAGCCGCGCGGGGCCCTGGCGTGGCGCCCCAGGCTTCTCGTCGTCTCGGCTCATAGGGCGTCCACGACTCCTTCCTTGCCAGGTCGTCGGGGTGGAGGGTCGCGTTGTCGCTCCACTTCCACGGGATGTCACGCTGCTCCAGCGCGACATCGCCCGAAGACCGCGTGACAGGAACGAGAAGGGGCACGCCGGCCGGGAGCGACCTCGCTCCACTCGCCAACGTCGGGGAAGCCACCGAGGGCCCACGACCACGATGCAGGGAACCGGCGTCGCTCCCAACGCCACGAACCGAGGAGGCTCTCCGACACGAGCAGCCCCGCCTCCGAAAAGCCCTGGAGTTCCGCAGGGTTGCGCTGTGACCCCGACAGGAATCGAACCTGTGGCCTGCGGTTTAGGAAACCGCCGCTCTATCCAACTGAGCTACGGGGTCGGATCAACCTGAACGCGGCCCCGGTGTAGCCAAACCCGGGGCATAACTCAAGGGCGCGAACGCCCTCCCGGGCCCGACGTGCTGACGACCGGCGGACACATCCCGGCCCGTCCCAGCCCCACACGGCGCCCGAGCCGACGGCCCTCCCTCAGGACCGGGGCCCCTGCGCCCTGGCCTCCAGCCGCTCGGGGTGGCGCTTCACGGGGATGCGCTCGCGCAGCTCCTTCATCAGCGCCTCCTGCGCGTCGCGCCGGACCTCCGCCTCCAGCCGGCCCCGCACCTGCTCGAACGTGGGCTCCACCGTCCGCACCGGCTCCACCGCCTCCAGCACATGGAACCCGAACGCGGTCGCGAACGGCCTCGAGCGCTCGCCCTTCGCCAGCCGCGCCGCCTCCGTGAAGAACCCCTCGTCCACCTGGCCCTCCAACACGGGCCCCAGGTCTCCCCCCCGCGACGCGCTCGCCGTGTCCTCCGACCCCTCCCGCGCCACCACCTCGAACGACTCGCCACTCACCAGCCGCGCGTACAGGCCATTGATGCGCGACTGCAGCCGGTTGCGCGTCACCTCGTCCGCCCCCGGCGGCACCAGGACCATGATCTGCCGCACATGCACCTCGCGGCGCACCAGCTTCTCCCGCGACGCCGCGTGACGCTCACGAAGCTTCGCATCGTCCGTGGCCGCCGACAGGCGCTGGTCGAGCAGCGCCTGCGCCAGCACCTCCCGCTCCGCCGTCCTCAGCCGGGCCTGGACCTTCGGGTCCTTGTCCAGCCCCGCCCGCCGGGCCTCGTCCGCGAGCAGCGAACGGTCCACCAACGCGTCCAGCGCCTGCGTCGCCGAAGGCGCTTCCCGAGCACTGCGCGCCTCGAGGTACGCCGACACGTCCCCCTTCGACACGTCGCGCTTGCCGACCTCCGCCACCACGTTCGGGTCGCCGCAGGCCACCAGCCCCCACGCCAGCCCCACGAGAACCCCTCTCGAACCCTTGCGATGCACAACGCCTCCCAGGCGCGCCGCCTCCGCGTGCGCCAAGCCTTGACCACGGCCGTCCACCCACCGGCCCGGACCACCGCCCCCACCGTATCAGCCCTCCCCACCTCGCGAGCCCAGCCCGTGGCCCTTCCAGACGGATACGCAACCACCCCGCCCGCCTGGTCACTCCGCGGCGCGCCACCCACGACCAACCCGAGCCACTCCTGACGTATCCCTCTCGAAATCCTGTTCCGCGCGCAGCGCCCGCCAAGAGGCGACACTCCTCGCCGTGTCCACGCTATGATTCCGGGACACCTTCCAGCCCTCACCCACACCTCACCCGCCGCGACCCCGTCGCGGCTCCAGCCTCCTCCCACGAGAGTCGAGAGCAACCACCCCAGGTGGAAGCTCCGAGGCCCACCCGCTCCATGAACACTCGCACCACCCCGCTCCTCGCCGCCGTCGTCTCCGTCCTCGCGCTCGCTGGCTGCAACGGCGGGTCCTCTCGCCCCTCCGAGCAGGCGGCGAACCAGGGCCCCGTGGTCGCCATCGTCAACGAGCGCGCCCTGACCACCCAGGAGGTCAAGGCCAAGCTGGACGAACAACCCCAGTTCATCCGCGCCCGCTACAGCACCCTGGAGAAGAAGAAGGAGTTCCTCGACAACCTCATCCGCTTCGAGCTCCTCGTCCAGGAAGCGAAACGTCAGGGATTGGAGAAGGACCCGGAGATTCTCGCGACCCTCGAGAAGGTCATGGTCCAGAAGCTCATGCGCAAGCAGCAGGAGGCCAACGGCGGCAAGCTCGACGAGGCCGCGCTGCGCAAGCACTACGACGAACACCTGTCCGAGTTCGTCAAGCCCGAGCGCGTGCGCCTCAACCACATCCTCCTCGAGGCCCCCCAGGGTGACGCGACCCGGCGCGCCCAGGCCCGCGCCGCCGCCGTGAAGCTGCTCGCGGACGTGAAGGCCCAGGAGACCGGCGCCACCAAGAACGCCTTCGAGCTCGCCGCCGCCCAGACGTCCCAGGACGCGACCACCAAGGCCGCCGGCGGAGACCTGGGCTTCCGCAGCCGCGACGAGCTGGTCCAGGCCTGGGGCCCCCAGTTCGCCGACGCCGCGTTCGCCCTCACCACCATCTCCGAGATCGGCCAGGTCATCGAGTCCGACAAGGGCTTCCACCTCATCAAGCTCCAGGGCCGCCAGCTGGGAATGAACCAGCCCTTCGAGCAGGCCCGCGCGCGCATCGAGGCCCGCCTCACCGCCGAACACCGCGCCAAGGCCATGGAGGGCTTCGTCGACGGCCTGCGCGCCAAGGCCCGCATCGACATCAAGGACGACGCGCTCGACCAGCTCCAGGTCGAGGGCGCCCAGCCTCCCGCCGCGCCCGCCAAGGAAAACCGCTAGTCCCTTCAAATCTCCAAAAGCCGCGCCTTCCGGGATATTCTGGATGAATCCCGGAGGCGCTCGATGTCGGGCCAAGCCCAGTACCTCAAGCCGAACGTCGCTCTCGAACCGCTCTACAACCAGTGGTACGCGTGGTGGTACCTGCTGTCCCCCGCCACCGCGCCGCTGTTCGTCACCAACCTGCATCAGAAGCTGATGCAGTCGTTCGTGATGAACCCCGAGGTCCACGTCGCCGCGCTGAAGAACCCGGCGCTGATGGGGGGGCCGTTCATCAACCACCCGGCGGCGCGGGCGCCTCGCGTCAAGGAACTGCTCGAGCGCACGCAGCGCGAGCAGGCCCACATGCTCGCCTTCACCAAGGCGGTGACGGAGCTGGAGCAGCTGCTCGCGACGCAGAATGGCGGCTCGCTGGAGGCGCTCTACCCCAAGGTGCCGGACCTGCTGCGAGGCTATGTCGAGCTGACGTACGACCTCGCCCACCGCGCCAACGCCCGCTACATCGAGCCGCTGCTGTACAAGAGCCGCTTCCACCAGGAGTCCTCGCAGAGCGTGTCGCTGATGCAGGTCTCCAGCGACTGGCGGCCCTACATCTTCAGCACGCCGCGACTGGAGGAGGACTCGCCGCTGTGGCTGAAGGTGCCGTACCGGCACGAGGGACTCGACGCCCTGTTCCGCATGCGCCACACCCCGGGCTCGCCCGGACAGGTGGCGGAGATGCTCGGCGTCCCCTCCTCCATGGCTCCGCGGTTCGCGGACCTCTTCACGCCGACCGCGCCGCGGCGCGCGGCTCGTTATGACGGCGAGGGCGTCCGGGTGCGCTACTTCGGCCACGCGTGCGTCCTGCTGGAGACGAAGGAGGTCAGCGTCCTGACCGACCCCGTCATCAGCTACGAGTTCCCCACGGAGCTGCCGCGCTACACCCACGCGGACCTGCCCGAGCGCATCGACTACGTGCTCATCACCCACGGCCATGCCGACCACCTGATGATGGAGACGCTCCTCCAGCTGCGGCACCGGGTGGGCACCTTCGTCGTGCCCCGCAACAACGGCGCCTCCCTGGCGGACCCGTCCCTGCGCCTCATGCTCCACCACGCGGGCTTCCAGAACGTGGTCGAGATCGACGACCTCCAGGAGCTGGCGGTCCCCGGCGGCTCCATCACCGGCCTGCCCTTCCTCGGCGAGCACAGCGACCTGACCATCCAGGCGAAGACGGCGCACCTGGTCCGGCTGGGCGGCAAGTCCATCCTCATGGCGGCGGACTCCAACGCGCTGGAGCCGCGGATGTACCAGCACCTGCGCGACATCATCGGCACCATCGACATCCTCTTCCTCGGCATGGAGTGCGAGGGCGGACCGATGAGCTGGATGTACGGCCCGTTGCTGAGCACGCCCCTGCCCCGGAAGCTGGACCAGACACGGCGGCTCAACGGCTCCAACTGCGCGCGCGCCACCGACATCTTCACCCACCTGGAGCCCAAGGAGGTCTACGTCTACGCCATGGGCCAGGAGCCCTGGCTGCGCCACGTCATGGTGCTCGTGTACGACGACACCGCGCCGCAGATCGTCGAGTCGAACAAGTTCCTCGCCTACTGCCGCGAGAAGGGCATCCCCGCGGAGCGCCCCTACGTCCGGATGGAGCGGGTGCTGCGCTAGAGGCCCCGGGCCTGGAGCGCCACCAGCACCCGCTCCAGGCCCACCGTCACCGACTCGGAGGCAGACCGGACGACGACCTCGGGCGATTCGGGGGCCTCGTAGGGGTCCGACACCCCGGTGAAGTTCGGCAGCGCCCCCGCCAGGGCCCGCTGGTAGAGGCCCTTCACGTCCCGGGCGATGAGCACGTCCAGCGGCGCCTCCAGATACACCTCGATGAACGCGAGCCCCGCCTCCTCCGCGCGCCGCCGCGCCTCCGCGCGCGCGTCACGGTAGGGAGAGATGGCCGCCACGATGACGCCCACGCCGTGGCGCGCCAGCAGCCGCGCCACGTGGCCGATGCGACGGACGTTCTCCTCCCGGTCCTCGCGCGAGAACCCCAGGCCCCGCGTCAGCCAGGTGCGCACCTCGTCGCCATCCAGCACCTCCACGGCGCGGGAGGGCGAAAGCCGCGCGCGCAGTGCCTGGGACAAGGTGGTCTTCCCCGCCCCCGACATGCCCGTCATCCAGACGATGAACCCCGGCGCCATGCCTCCCCCGTCTCAGACCGCGGGCCCGTTGAGCATCCCCGCGCCGACGGTGGCGTTCGTCGCCTCGTCGACGAGGATGAAGCTCCCCGTCTGGCGATTGCGCCGGTATTCGTCATAGAGCAACGGCGCCGTCGTGCGCAGCGTCACGCGCCCGATATCGTTGAGCCCCAGCCGGACACCGTCCTCGTCCCGGTGCAGCGAGTTCACGTCCAGCCGGTAGTGGAGCCGCTTCACCACCGCCCTCACCGTGCGCGTGGTGTGCTTGAGCGCGAACCGCGCCCCCGCCTGGAGCACCGCCCGCTCCGACAGCCAGCAGACCATCGCATCCAGGTCCTGCCCCATGCGCGGTGGATTGCCCGGCCGGCTCAGCATGTCGCCGCGGCCGACATCCAGCGCGTCCTCCAACCGGACGCTCAGCGACATGGGCGGGAACGCTTCCGCGAGGGCCCGGCCCGCCAGCTCCAACCCCTGGACGCGCGTGGTGAACCCGGAGGGCAGCACCAGCACCTCGTCCCCGGGCCGCAGCACGCCGCCCAGCATCTGCCCCGTGTACGCGCGGTAGTCGGGGAGCTTCGTGGACATGGGGCGGATGACGCCCTGGACCGGGAAGCGCACGTGGATGAGGTCCCGCCCGGAGGCGATGTGGACGTGCTCCAGGTGGTGCAGCAGCGTCGCCCCCTGGTACCAGGGCATGCGCTCCGAGCGGCGCGCCACGTTGTCCCCCTCCAGCGCGCAGATGGGGACGAACGCCAGGTCCGCCACCTCCAGCTTCATGGAGAAGTGCCGGAAGTCCTCGCGGATGGCCTCGAAGACGCCTTCGTCGAAGCCCACCAGGTCCATCTTGTTCACGCAGAGGACCAGGTGCGGCACGCGCAGGAGCGACGCGAGGAAGGCGTGCCGGCGCGTCTGCTCCTGGAGCCCCTTGCGCGCGTCCACGACGATGAGCGCCAGGTCCGCGGTGGACGCGCCCGTCACCATGTTGCGCGTGTACTGGAGATGCCCGGGCGTGTCCGCGAGGATGAACTGGCGCCTCGGGGTGGCGAAGTAGCGGTGGGCCACGTCGATGGTGATGCCCTGCTCGCGCTCGGCCCGCAGGCCATCCACCAGCAACGCCAGGTTGACGTACGCGTCCCCCCGGGCGCGGCTGGTGCGCTCCACGGCCGCCAGCTGGTCCTCCAGGATGGAGCGCGTGTCGTGCAGCAACCGGCCGATGAGGGTGCTCTTCCCGTCATCGACCGCGCCCACCGTCGCGAAGCGCAAGAGCTCCACTAGAAGTACCCCTCGCGCTTGCGGTCTTCCATCGCCGTCTCGCTGAACCGGTCGTCGGCGCGGCTGGCGCCCCGCTCCGTGACGCGCGAGGAGCGCAGCTCCGCGAGGACCTCCTCCACCGTCGAGGCGCTCGACTCCGCGCAGGCCGTGCAGGTCATGTCCCCCACCGTCCGGAAGCGCACCGTCGCCGTGAAGACCTCCTCCCCCGGCAACCTCGGCAGCCAGGGTGACGCCGCCATCAGCAGCCCCTCCCGCCGGAAGACCTCGCGCGCGTGCGCGTAATAGAGCGCGGGCAGCTCCAGGCCCTCCCGCGCGACGTAGCGCCACACGTCGAGCTCCGTCCAGTTGGACAGGGGGAAGACGCGCAGGTGCTCCCCGGGCCGATGGCGCCCGTTGTAGAGGCTCCACAGCTCCGGCCGCTGGTCCTTCGGCTCCCACTGGCCGAACTCGTCGCGGAACGAGAACACGCGCTCCTTGGCCCGGGACTTCTCCTCGTCCCGCCGGGCGCCGCCGAACACCGCGTCGAACCGGTGCCTGGCAATCGCCTCCAGCAAGGGCACCGTCTGGGCACGGTTGCGCGAGGCGCGGGGCCCCGTCTCCTCCACCACCTTCCCCGCGTCGATGGCCTCCTGCACCGACGCGACGACGAGCCGCGCCCCCAGCGCCTCCACCCGCGCGTCGCGGAAGCGCAGCACCTCCGGGAAGTTGTGCCCCGTGTCCACGTGCATCAACGGGAACGGCAGCGGCGCGGGCGCGAAGGCCTTCGTCGCCAGGTGCAGCATCACCGCGGAGTCCTTCCCTCCCGAGAACAGCAGCACCGGCCGCTCCAGCTCGGCGACCACCTCCCGGATGATGAAGAGCGCCTCCGCCTCCAGGGCGTCGAGGTGCGACAGCTCGTAGCTCAAGGTCCCCCGACGCTACCACGCCCCCTCCACCCCCAGGCCCCGCGGAGCTCCGGCCCGCGCGAGCGGGAGGTCCGGGGCTTGACCCGTTTTCCTCGCCTGTGCGACAGAGCCGACACCCCATGTCTAGCGCGCCTTCTCCCTCCCTTCTGCCCGAGCGCTGGTTCCCCACCCGCAAGCCCCTGCCCGACGCACGCCTGCGCCTGTTCTGCTTCCCCTACGCGGGAGGCTCGGCGTCCGTGTTCAACGGGTGGGCCCCCCTGCTGCCGCCCGGCGTCGAGCCGTGCGCGGTGCAGCTGCCGGGGCGGGAGCGACGGCTGATGGAGAAGCCCTTCGACAACCTGGCGACGCTCATCGACACGCTGCTCTCGTTGATGGAGCCGCTGATGGACCGGCCCTTCGCCGTGTTCGGCTACAGCATGGGCGCGCGTATCGGCCTGGAGCTGGCGCGTCGCCTCCAGGCGCGCGGGGGACGCCAACCCGTCGGGCTGGTGATGGCGGCCTCCGTGTCGCCCCACGTGCGGGAGGGCGAACCCATCCACACGCTCCCCCACGACGCGTTCATCGCGGCGTTGCGGCGCTACGACGGCACGCCCGAGGAGGTCCTCCAGCACAAGGAGCTGCTGGAGCTGGTGGTGCCCACCCTGCGCGCGGACTTCGCGCTCGCGTGGTGGGAGGTCGGCCAGCCGGCCATCCCCGTCGACACGCCCATCTCCGTCATGGGCGCCACCCACGACGCCCATGTCCCCGTCGAGAAGCTGGAGTCGTGGCGGAGCCAGACGCGCAGCGGCGACTTCCAGGTGCGCACCTTCCCCGGCGGGCACTTCTTCCTGCGCCAGCAGCAGGCCGCGCTGCTCTCCGCCATCGGCGCCGACCTCACGCGGTGGATGCAGTCAGCGGCCTGAGCCACCGAGTCACGCCGCCTGGAACCGGGGCGGCGCGTCCCCCTCCAGCGGCACCGTGAACTGCCAACGGACCGAGAGGGGCCGACTCCGCGCGCGGCGCACCGCCACCGCGGCATGGTGCCGCGCCGAGGGCCGCAGCTGCATGAACTGCCAGGCCTCCGGCGCGTCGACCATCCTCGGGTCGAACGAGATGCGCGGCGGGCCCCCGGGCTCCAGGTGGAAGGCGAACTGGTCCAGCGGCAGCGACAGCCCCGCGCCACGGGCCTTGATGTAGGCCTCCTTCAACGTCCAGTACTCGAAGAAGCGCTCGCGCTGCGCGCCCTGGGGCAGCGCGCGGAGCGCCGTGACCTCCGTGGGCGCGAAGAAGTGGTCGGCGATCTCCACGGTGTCCCCCGCCCGCTCCGCGTCCTCGACATCCGCGCCCAGCTCGTCGTCCAGCGCCACCGCCACCAGCGCCATGCCGTCCGTATGGGAGAGGTTGAAGCGCAGCCGCGCGCCCCACGTCCCCTGGATCTCCGGCCGACCGTACGCGTTGGTCGAGAACGCCCAGGTCGCGGGGTCCACCGGCGCGTAGCGCGACAGGGTGAGACGGACCAGCGCGTGACTCACCAGATACTGTCGCTGGTGCCGCTCGAAGCGGAAGCGGCGCTGCCGCTCGCGCTCCTTGTCGTCCAGCAGCCCGAGGTAGGCCTCCAGCAGTCGCGGCGCGGCGATGCGCTCCGGTTCGACGATCCACACATGGACTTCGTCCGGGCGCAGCTCCAGCGGCACGGAGGCGGTCGACATATCCCCTCCTCTACCACGCGGGCCCGACGAACGTCCTGAGTCGAGCAGACGCGGCGGAAGGCCCCCCGCGTCCCGGCTCCTGCCGAGGACCAGACGGAAGCGGAACGCCGCGGCCCTGCCCCAAGGGGCCGGTTGGCGTGTGCACGCCGCCACCCAAGCTTTCCCATCGCTCCCACATGGGGGAAGCACGGTGGCGGAAGCCATCCAGGGGCAGCGCGCGCGGCGTGACGGGGGGGCGGAATCTGATGGAGCTATTTCCAATCCATCTGCTGTTCATCATGGTGCTGATGAACCGTTACATCCTCGGGCCCTTCCTGCGGCGGGTCCGGGGCGCGGCGCTCGACCGCGTGGACGAGACGTACCAGCCACGGGTCGCCATCGTCATCCCCCTCTTCAACGAGGGGAAGGGCATCTTCAACGCCGTCCGCAGCCTGCTGGAGCAGGACTATCCCGCCCATCTGCTGCAGATCATCGTGGTGGACGACTGCTCCACCGACGACAGCTACACGTGGGCGCAGCGGGCCGCGGAGGGGTGCGCCAACGTCCTGGTGATGCGCAACCCGACGAACCTGGGCAAGCGCAAGGGCATCAACCGGGCCGTCCAGGCCGCCGTGGACGCGGAGATCATCGTCTCGGTGGATTCGGACGTCATCGTCGACCCGTCCGCCGTGCGGCTGCTCGTCCGCCGCTTCGTCAGCCCCCGCATCGCCGCGGTGGGAGGACGCACGTACGTCACCAACCGCCACGAGAACTGGCTGACGCGCATGGTGGAGATCAAGTTCCACTTCGCCCAGGAGTGGCTCAAGGACCTGGAGCGCAGCTTCCGTCAGGTGATGTGCCTGTCCGGCTGCCTCACCGCGTACCGCCGCCACGTGCTGCTGGAGCTGGAGCCCATCCTGGAGGCGCGGGCCATCGCCGGCGTGCCCATCAAGTACGGCGAGGACCGGTTCCTCACACGGCAGATCATCAAGCACGACTACGAGACCGTCTACACGCTCGACGCCTTCTGCTTCACCGCCTCCCCCGCCACGCTCGCGGGCTACTTCTCCCAGCAGCTGCGCTGGCGCCGCTCCAACCTCGTGGACCTGCTGGGCGGCCTGTCCCACGCATGGCGGCTGCACCCCATCGTCACCATCCACTACGTCTCGCAGCTCGCGCTGCTGCTCTCCTACCCCGTGGTCATCGTCCACAACGTCCTCACCGGCGAGTTCATGGACATCCTCGTGTTCCACTTCCTCGTCATCGGGTTGCTGGGCGCCATCTACCGGCTGGAGACGCGACATCTGCCCGAGCACCAGCGGGTCCATGGCGCGTGCTTCCTGCCCATGGCCCTGCTGATGCCGGTGACGTACGCGCTCTTCACGCCCCTGGCGTTGCTCACGCTCGACTCGGGGAGTTGGGAGACGCGGGGCAGCCCCAAGGCCGCTCCCGCCGCAACGCCCGACAAGGGCACCACCCGCCTGCCGCCCGAACACGCCAGCGAGGGCACGTCATGAACCTACGCGTCGCCAACCGCATCAACGCCGTCGCCGTCTCGGCGTACAAACTCATGGGCTCCGTGTTCCTGGGCCTCATCCTCCTGGCGCTGCTCTCCTTCCTGGCGGTGCAGGGCTTCTTCCTGCTCAGCCGCAGCTGGGTGACGCCCACGGTGGTGTCCCCCACGGACCCGCAGATCCTCAACCTCAACGCCCAGCTGGCCGCGCAGACGTCCGCCCGGGACCACGTGGCGGCGGAGCGGCGCGCGGTGGAGGACCGCATCCACGACGCGCGGCGCATCGTCACCGCCGAGCGCTCGTTCCAGAGGCGCTTCCAGGTGGCCCTGAGCGGCGAGCGCGAGGCCAAGGGGCGCGCGGCGCACCGGCTGTCCTCGCTGCGCCAGGAGTACAAACGCGCCAACGAGGAGATCCTCCAGTCCAACCGCGCCTTCGCCGGCCTGTCCCGGGAACGGACCGACGCGCTCGTGGGCGCGCGCCTCATGGCCCAGGAGGAGAAGCTCACCGTCAACCACCACCTCGCGCAGCTCGCGCAGAGCAACCTGACGCTGGCCCACACCACGGTGGACCTGGAGACGCGAATGGACGCGCTCAGACGGGAGATCGCCGGGCTGGCGGCCGTGCAAGGGGGGCTGGGCCAGGAGGGCGCGCCGGACGGCATGACCTCCGACGTCCTGCTGCTGGAGCGCAACTACACCCACTCCATGCTGGAGCAGGCGCGCGCGGAGGCGACGGTGAAGAGCCTCTTCGTGGACCTGGAGGCCCTGGACGCGGCGACGGAGCGGTACGAGGCACTCATCGACACGCTGCGCGCCTCGCCGTACCTGCGAGCCTTCGAGAAGAACCTGACGGTGGCCTTCGTGCCCTACGACAACGTCGCGAACGCGGCCGTCGGCACGCCGCTGTTCGCGTGCGCGCTGAAGGTCTTCTGGTGCCACGAGGTGGGCGTCGTGGGGAGCCTGCTCGAGGGCGAGGTGACGCTCAAGCACCCCATCCGCCAACACATGCTCCGGGGCGTCATGGTGGAAGTGAAGCTCAATGACACGACCACGGCCCGCGAGGATCTGTTGCACCTCGGACGACCTCCCTTGCTGTTTTAGCCACTCGCCGTGACGTGCCGGAGAAGCTCGATGCGCAAGACACTCACTCGTGGCGTGCTCTGGTGGCTCGCGGCGCGGTCCACGTCGGCCCTCGCGGTCGAGCCAGGGGCCGGGACGCCCCCCGCCGAACAGGTGGAGGAGCGCGCCGCCGGATACTGTGACATGGTGCGGGGCGTCGGCGACGCGGAGGCCGCGTTGGAGCTGGCCCCGGAAGTCTTCGGCAGCTTCGGCGCGGTGAACACGGGCGAAGCCGAGGGCGGCACGGCCCTGGGCAAGCCCAAGCTGCGGATCACGGCCGGGCTGAGCTACGACTTCGTGGGCATCTACCGGGGACGCACGTTGCGGCAACGGGCCCAGGCGGAGTGCCGACGCCACCAGGCGCTCTCCGCGCTCCAGTCCGCCGTTCGACAGGGGACGGGTCTGGGCGAGGAGGAAGCCCTGCAGGCCCGGGCCCAGGCGCTCCAGGAATCCCTGCCGCGCGCCGAACAGCTCATCGCCACCCTCCGCGAGGACCTCCAGAGCGGGAAGGCCACGCTGGAGGAGCTCAACGCCGCCCAGGTCCGCCTGGACCACCTGCGCGCGCTGCACACCGATACCCACCTCGCCCGGGAGCGGCTCGCCGCCCTCCCCCGCCTCCCAGCGGGCCAGAAGCTGGAGACGCTGCTCGCGGACCTGCGGGCCGCGGACGACGCGGTGGAGGACCACTCGGGCAGCCTGCGTCGGGCCCGGGCCTGGGAGCTGAGCATCCGGGGCGGCTATGACGAGGTCTTCGACATCGACCAGGACGTGCCGCTGTTCGGACAGGTCATGCTCACGTACGACCTGGGCCACCTGTGGCAGGGGCACGCCAATGCGCGCGCGAGGGAAGGCCGACGGCGCTCCCTGGTCGAGGAGGTCGACGGCGCTCCCCTGCGGGTCGCGGAGCTGCTCGTGGAGCTGCGCGCCCGCATGCGGGCGGAGGACGCCCGTCTGAGGGAGGTCACCACCCTCATCTCCGACCTGGAGGGCCAGCTTCGCGAGGTCGAAGCGCTCCAGACGCGGGAGATACGCCGCTTCCGCGACTACCTGCTGCTGGAGCTGGCGCGGCTGCGCGCCGAGCGGGCCTATCTGGGCGCCCACGTCGAGTCGCTCCAGCGCTTCCTCGGAGAAGGCGCGCGGTGAGCCGGCGGAGGCGCTCCACGAGGGCACTGCTGCTCGTGGGCGCGCTTTTGCACGCGCCCCTCGTCCCGGCCAGGCCGCCCGCGCGCCGCGACGCCCGCCAGCCTCGAGCCATGAGCCCCTTCGTCCCCGTTCCCCTCGAGCGCCTGCGGGTGACCGAGGGGAGCCTCCGGGCGCGGTCGGAGGGCGGGCTCGACGTCGATGGGCCCCGCCTGCGCGCCATCGTCCCCGGCGCTCCGGGAGACGACGCGGAGCTGCGCTTCACCGTCCTCGGCCCTTCGTCCGTCCAGAAGCCACTGGCCTCGGGCGCGGAGCGGCGACAGGTGGGGCTGAAGCTGCGCGCACAGGACGGCTGCAACGTCATCTACGTGATGTGGCGCGTGACGCCGAAGCCCGGAGTCGTCGTCAACTACAAGCGCAACGTCGGCCAACGGCTCAGCGCCGAGTGTGGCAACCGCGGCTATGCCCTCATCAAGCCCACGCAGGGTCTCCGGGTGCCGGCGCCCTCCCCGGGCGAGGAACACAGCCTGCGGGCCCGGTTGCAGGGCACGCGGCTCCGGGTCTGGGCGGACGGAGCGCTGGCCTGGGAGGGGACGCTCCCCGCCGAGGCTCTCGACTTCGATGGCCCCGTCGGAATGCGCTCGGACAACCTCCGACTGACGTTGCGGCTCCAGACGCCGAAGCCGTGAGCGCGGCCGGGGCCCCAGCCGACGCCGCGCATCGCTCAAGGGGCCCGGGGCGTGAGGTCCGGGACGGGCGGGGATGGCTTCTCCGTCGGCTCGTGCTCGACCTCGGCCACGGGCTCCGCGCACAGGGTGGAGCCGTTCATCGGGCAGCGGCCCCCATCCTCCAGGTCGAAGCGCCAGCGGTGACGCGGGCACACCAGGTAGCGGCCCTCCTCCACCCAGCCCTCGGACAGGTCGGCGCCCTGGTGAGGGCAGAAGCGCTGCACGGAGAAGCGCCGCCCCCCGGCCTCCACCACCGCGCGCTCCCGGCGCGACTCCGTGGACCGCACGCCCTCGCAGAAGTTGCGCATGTCCTCGATCTCCACGCCCAGGAAGCCGTGGATGATGGGATCGTAGACATCCGGCTCGCGGCTCAGGCGCAGCCGGAACGACAGGAGGAAGTCCTCCCAGGTCAGCTTCCGGTCCAGGACGCGCACCACGTCCGCCGCGCTCGCCTTCATCGTGTACCGCGCCGACTCCCGCATCGTCGGGACGACATCCACGCGCCGGCCCTTGAAGTCCACGCGCAAGAGCCGGTCCGGCAGCTCGGTCAGCTCCACGTAGAGCGGCACCCCCACCCGGTCATGCAGGTCCAGCAGGTCCAGCTTGCGCTGGAACTCCACGCGCAGCCGCTCGTGAATCTCATCCACCTCCGCGCGCAGGAGGTTGCGGCGCCTGTCGCGGAACAGGTGCGACAGGTCCGCCGCGTACGCGCGCAGGTACGGCTCGAAGCCCTCGGGCGACAGCCGCTCCTCCGCGCGGGTGGTGAACTCCAGCGTGCGCGCGTCGAGCACGTCGCCCGGCATGGGCTCCAGGTAGCGCGCGCCCAGCGACGACAGCCGCTTCTCCAGGTAGGAGAAGAGCGTCGTGGCGTTGGGGAAGATGTTCACCCGCTCGAGGTTGAGGTGGAACAGGGCCGGGTCGAGGAAGCACGCCGGCCCCGCGGAGGCGAGATAGGCGCGGGGCTTGATGACCTCCAACGCGCGCGCCACCGCCTCGAACTTGCTGTCGCGCTTCTTCAGCGAGATGGCGGCGTACGTCTCCGGCGTGTACTCGTAGCAGGTGGGGTGCCAGATGGCGCCGGAGAACTGGGCCGCGAACAGGTCGATGGGCCCCTCCTCCTCCACGATGCGCGCCAGCCGGTCATGCAGCTTGCAGTCGTTGATGTTGATGAAGCAGTGGTCTCCACCGCGCACCATCACCCCCGAGTCGCGGTTCGTCCCCTGCTCCGACACGAAGAGCTTGATGTAGCCGCCCTTGATGGGCACCTCGCGACCGTCCTCGCAGGCGATGACGCGCTTGCAGCCGTACTTCGCGAAGACGTCCTGCAGCTCCGAGCGCTGGAAGCGCGGAATCAGCACCGTGAAGTCCCGCCGTTGCAGCGTGGCGAGGAACTCCGGGTCGAAGTGGTCCTTGTGCTCGTGGCTGACGTAGAGGAAGCGCTCCTTGCCGGGCGTCTCCAGCAGCTCGCGCACGCGCGGGGCGAGGTGGTGGTTGCGGGGCAGCTGCATCCAGGCGGAGTCGAACGCGCCTCGCGCCGTCAGCCACGGGTCCATGACGATGACGCTCCCCGCGGTCTCCACGGCGAAGCCAGCGTGGCCCAGGAACATGATCTGCATGAAGGTCGGTCCTCGTGCGAAGCGGACCAGCAGGAGCGCCGCGTCCGGCCCGTCCCTCCGGCCGGCACCGGCCCTGACGGCGACGAGAAGGCTGGGAACCCCCACAGGCGCCGACCACCCGCCTCCGGGTGCGAGCCCCCGTGCGCGTGGCGACACCGCGAGCACCGACGCGACGAGGGCGCGGGAGGAGTCGACCTCCGCGCGCCCTCGCCTTCATGCCGACCTCAGGGCTGGATTTCGCGAACCGACAGCCACTTGAAGTCGACGTCGGAGGCGCTGTCCCAGCGGAACGTGGCGATGGGGCCGCCCCAGGTGATGGGCATGGGGCCGGTGGAACCACCGCAGTGCTGGGCATCCCCGCCCCAGTTACCCGCGTCGACGCGGTCATCCACCTTCTTCCAGGTGACCTTGTCGGCGTTCTCGTTCACGTACATCTCCAGCCGCACGGCCTCCTTGCCGTCGACGGTGACGTTGCGCATCACCGCCTTGAAGCCCACCCACCGGCCCTTCAGCGGCGTGGTCGCGGGCTTGTACGGCGCCTGCTCGTACGACACGTGCCACGTCTCCTTCTGCCAGCGCGCGCGGCCGTCGTAGTGCAGGCCGGCCTTGTAGCTGCTGCCCTCGCAGCCGGAGTTCTTGTCGTTGTGCTTGCCGCCGCGCGCGTACCAGTCGAAGTTGTCCGAGACATCCGACGTGGCGTTGAGCTTCACGAAGCCCGTCATCTCCACGTTCTTCCAGTCGTTGGGCGACTGCATGTAGCCCCGGCTGGCCAGCACGTCGCGGTCATACGTGGGAATCTTCGCCGCGGAGTAGCCCGTGGTCGTCGTGACGCCCATGCGCACCTTGGTGTTCTTCATCTTCCAGGAGCCGTCCGCGTTGCGGGTGATGGTGTTCTGCGGGTCGAAGCGCGCGTCTGACGTCGCGTCGTCCGCGAGCGCCCACGTCTCGCCCCCCGACTTGGTCGGGTAGAGCATCCGCACGCCGAACCGGTCCACCGAGGGAGTGCTCGGCTCCGGCGTCGTCGTCTCCGGGGGCGTCGTCTCGGGGGGCACCGTCACCACGGGTGGGGTGGTCTCGGGGGGGGTCGTCTCGGGCGGCGTCTCCGGCGTCGTCGTCCCGGGGGTGGAGGGCACCTGCGGCTGCTCGGTGGGAGGCTGGGCCGTTTCTGGAGGGATCGCACCGTCGGAGCCCGTGTCGGCGCTGCAACCAGCGGCGGACAGCGCCATCACGGCGCCGCAAAGCGAGGCGAAGAGTCGGTTCCGGGTCAAGCAGGGGTCCTTCGTTCAGGGGGCCCCGAGAGGAGCGAACCCCCACGCACGCCGTTCGCGGGAGGGGCTCGCCACGCCCACCCCCGCCAGGGCCAGCAATGCCCCGGGGCGCGGACGCCTGGTTGGTCTCGTAGGCCGGTGACTGTCGGGTTTCAACCGGTGGAAGCGCAACCCCCTCCCCCGCAAGACCCTTCCCCAGTCGCGAAGGGGCCACCCGCGCGGCGCTCCCCGCCCCCCTCGGAGGCCGGCCAGCCCCCGCCTCCCACCCGATACTTCGGTTTTTTCGATGAAGCGGGCCCAGAAACCCTATTTGTCGAAGAGATACCGGACTCTTATCTGAGGGCCACTCATGGACTCTTTAGGAACGGTGGGCAGTCCCGCGCTGTGGATGGGCTTCATCGCCTTCGTCATCGCCATGCTGGCGTTGGACCTGGGCGTGTTCCACCGCAAGGCACACACGGTGGGCTTCAAGGAGGCCCTGGGCTGGAGCACGGTGTGGATCAGCCTGGCGCTGCTCTTCAACGCGGGCCTGTGGTGGAAGTTCGGCGCGGGGCCCGGCGTGGAGTTCCTGACCGGCTACCTCATCGAGAAGTCGCTCTCCGTCGACAACATCTTCGTCTTCGTCGTCATCTTCTCGTCGCTGCGGATCCCCGCGCTGTACCAGCACCGGGTGCTCTTCTGGGGCATCCTGAGCGCGCTGGTGCTGCGGGCCATCATGATCTTCGCCGGCGTGGCCATGCTGGAGCGCTTCCACTGGCTCATCTACGTCTTCGGCGCGTTCCTCGTCGTCACGGGCCTGAAGCTGTTCATCCAGCGCAACAAGGAGGACCACCCGGAGGACAGCGCGATGATGCGGCTGGTGCGGCGGACGATTCCGTCCACGCCCCGCTTCGACGGTCACCACTTCTTCACGGTGGAGAACGGCCGCCGGCTGGCCACCCCGCTGCTGATGGCGCTCATCCTGGTGGAGCTGTCGGACATCCTGTTCGCGCTCGACTCCATCCCGGCCATCTTCGCGGTGACGCGGGATCCGTTCATCGTCTTCACGTCGAACATCTTCGCCATCCTCGGCCTGCGCTCGCTGTTCTTCCTGCTGGCCGGCGCGGTGGAGAAGTTCAGCTACCTGAAGGTGGGGCTCGCGGGCGTGCTCGTCTTCGTGGGCATGAAGATGGCCCTCATCGACTTCGTGAAGCTCCACCCGGCCGTCTCCCTGGGCGTCATCGCCGCGATGCTGGGCGCCAGCATCGTCGCGTCGCTCATCAAGGCCCGGAACACGCCCCCTCCCACGGAGGGCGAGCCCCTCGCGAAGGCCTCCGAGAGCTGACGGCACCTGACAGCCGATGCGCGCGCGGGGCGGCGGGGACACTCCCGTCGCCCCGTCGTCTTTCCAGCGGAGCCCGCGCCCGAAACCCACACGGGGCGGCACCTGGGCCGGAAAAGCGAAGAGGCCGTGAGCCTTGGGATTTCTCCCGGACTCACGGCCTCTTCTTCGTTGGGCGCAGCAGGGTTTGAACCTGCGACCCCTGCCGTGTGAAGGCAGTGCTCTACCGCTGAGCTATACGCCCGCGCTTCGTGTGCCACCGAGTCGCGACGAACGCGGGGGTAAATGCCACTTTGCCCCCGCGGGTGTCAACGCATTTTCGACTACAGCCCCTCCAGCTTTTCTTCGAGCTCGCGCAGACGACGCTTCAGGCCGGACAGCTGCTTGCCCACGGCCTTGAACTCGCTGCGAGGCGCGAAGTGGAAGGCCTTCATCAGCTCCTCCTGCCCCCGGTCCAGGGCCTGCTTGCCCCGCTGGACCTTGCCGATGGCGTTGGCGATGGCCATGGCGCGCTTCTCGTCCGCCATGAGCTTCTCCACGGCCTTGCTGGACATGCCCAGCGCCTGCTTCTTCAAGTCTTCACGGATACCCATGGACTGCCCCCCGGCTATGGCTCGTCGATGTACTGCGTCTGGAGCTTGAGGAAGACGCGGTCGGCGATGCCCTTGTACTTCATGCGTTCGATGAGGGGCTGCAGGTCGCCCTTCATGGAGATGCGGCGCTTGAGCACCGCCTCCACGGGGTCCAGCGTCCCCTTCAGCAGCTGCTTCCAGACGGTGTACGGGGCGCGCGCGAGATAGACGGGCTCGATTTCGTCCAGGTCGTCCGGGTCCGCGAGCACGCGGGCCTTCTCGATGCGGCAGTCCCCCGGGACGATGTGCACGACGAAGGACTTCGCCAGCTTGCCCGGCTCGGCCTCCACCACCGCCCCGAAGTCACCCTTCCAGCCCTTCCCCGCGACGGCGCACTCGGGGTCCTCGTTCGTGAGCCGGACGGCTTCGTCCAGCCACTCCTTCGACGGGAACTTCGGCATGGCCTCCTACCCTCTGCGGAAGATGCTCTTGATGCTGGAGAAGAGGCCCCCGTTGTCGCTCGCCCCCGCCGCGCTCGAGGCGGGCAGGGACTGCGCGTTGCGGGCGGCCACTTCCTGGAGAGCGCGCTTGAGCTGCTCCGGCGTGTCGCGGGTGGCCAGGTCGACCTTCCGCATGCCGTTGGCCTCTTCCACCGTGACCTGGAGCAGACACTCCTCGGTCAGCCGGAAGTCGATCTTCCGGCCGGCGGCGGCGGCGGGGACGCGCACCGTGCCCAGGTACTCGTTGTCCACCATCAGGTCGCTGTCGCCCTGGAAGATGTCCAGTTCGATGAAGGGCGAGCCCGGATCCCTGGGAGGGGGCAGCCGGAAGCTCTTCACCATGGGGATGAGCGAGTTCTTGTCGATGATGCGCTTCACGCGGCCATTGGGCAGCGCGTAGCCAATGGGCATGGACACCGCGTCCAGCAGCGTCACCGCGTCGATGCTGCCCAGCGAGTCACCCAGGAGCGCCGCGCCCAGCGCGACGCACTCGTCCGGGTGGACGCCCTTCCTGGGCGGCTTGCCGAAGTGCGCTTGAATCTTCTGCTGCACGAGCGGCATGCGGCTCTGGCCGCCGACCAGGATGATCTCGTCGATCTCCGAGCGGGAGATGCCCTTCTCCTCCAGCACGCGGTCGCAGATGTCGAAGGTGCGGTCGACCAGGTCGCCGGTGAGGCTGTTGAGGAACTCGCGCGTCAGCGGGATGCGCAGGTCGAGCGGCTTGCCCTTGCGCTCGTCGATGAAGGGCAGGTCGATGACGACGTTGGGGATGAGCGTGAGGTCGATCTTCGCCGCCTCGGCGGCGTTCTTGATGCGCTGGAGCGCGATGGGGTTCTCGGCGAGGTCGACCTTGGTCTCCTCCCGGAAGCGCTCCAGCACGTACTCCATGATGCGGTTGTCGAAGTCCGCGCCGCCCAGGAAGGTGTCGCCGCCGGTGGCGAGGACCTCGAAGACGTTGCCGGCGAGGTGGAGCACGGAGACGTCGAAGGTGCCGCCGCCCAGGTCGTAGACGAGGACCTTCTGGTCCAGGCCGCGGTTGAAGCCGTAGGCCAGCGCCGCCGCGGTGGGCTCGTTGACGATGCGCTTGACGTCGAAGCCCGCAAGCCGCCCGGCCTCCTTCACTGCCTGGCGCTGGTTGTCGTTGTAGTAGGCCGGGACGGAGATGACGGCCGCGTCGATGGGGCCGCCCAGGAACTGCTCGGCGATGGTCTTCAGCTGCGAGAGCACGAAGCTGGAGACCTGGGGCAGCGAGTAGAGCTTGCCGCCCAACATCACCGCGGCGTCGCCGTTGGGCCCCTCGACGATGTCGTAGGGGAAGGCGCCCCTGAGGTCCTCCACCGACTTCGAGTGGTATTTGCGGCCGATGAGGCGCTTGGTCCCCCACAGCGTGTTGCGGGGGTTGGTGACCATCTGGTCCTTGGCCACGCCGCCGACGAGCAGGTCGCCCTTGGATGACAACGCCACCACGGAGGGCAGGATGAGGTTGCCTCGGTCCGTGGGGACGATCTTCGGGATGCGGTTGCGCACGGACGCCACCAGCGTGTTCGTGGTGCCCAGGTCAATCCCGACGATGCGAGGTCTGTCCGCCATGAAGTTCACGGGCACGGGCCGACTGACGCGTATCCCGCTTCACTCTGTATCACGTCGCGCCTTCCCGCGCGCGTTTCTGGGCGACCAGCCTCCTCAGCCCTCTTCCGCTCCGGGCGTACCGGGACCCCGCGGCCCCACCGGGGGTCTCGGGGGCTCCGGCGCCACGGTGGCCAGGACGACCCGATCATAGGGAGCCTCCTCCCCCCCGGGCAGCTCCTCCAGGAACCGGGAGGGCCTCAGGAGGATCCGCTCCCCCTCGCGCGGCAGCACGGACAGGGGGTGAACCAGGCTCAACGTGTCCCGCGCCCGGGTGGCGGCCACGTAGAACAGGCGCCGCTCCTCCTCCTCCTCCTCCTCCGACCGGGCGGCCTGGGACAACGGGAAGCGCCCGTCCACCAGCCACAACACGAAGACGGCGCTCCACTCGAGCCCCTTGGCCTGGTGGACGGTGGACAGGGTGAGGACGCCGTCGGAGGGGGTGGCGCCCAGCGCCTCCTCGGCGGCGAACTCCGCCACCAGCGAAATCTCCGACAGGAAGCGGGGCAGGTCCTCGAACCGGCGGGCGAACTCGGCGAGCTGGCGCAGGTCGTCGCCGGCGCCGTCCTCGGGCGAGGACTCCAGGGCGAGGCGCTCGGCGTACCCGCCGTCCAGCACGTCCTCGATGAGGGCGCCGGGGGCCCGCAGCCGCTCCGGGGCCGACAGGCGCGCCATCAGCCGGGCGAAGCGCTCGAAGGCGGGGCGGGAGCGGCGCGACAGGTGCTCCTGGACCTCCTTGCGGATCAACCCCTCCGCCAGGGGCAGCCCCTCCCGGAGCGCGCGCAGCGACGTCCACAGGTGCTCGGCCGTGGTGGCCCCCACCCCGGGCACCGCGCGCACCACCCGCTTGAAGGCGAGCTCGTCCGCGGGATTGTTCACCAGGCGCAGGTGGGCGAGCACGTCCTTGACATGGCGCTGCTCGAAGAAGCGCACGCCCGAGCGGACCCGGAAGGCGATGCCCCGCCGCGCCAGCTCCAATTGGAGCTCCAGCGAATGGCTGTGGGCCCGGTACAGCACCGCCATGGCGTCCAGGGACAGGCCCTGCTCCCGCAGGTCGATGATGCGGCGCGCCACGTGGACGGCCTGCTCGGCGGCGTCCAGGGTGGAGACGCGCGTGGGGCGGGCCCCGGGGGGGCGCTCGGCCACCAGGGCCTTGGGGAACTGGCGCGTGTTGTGGGCGATGGAGGCGTTGGCCAGCGCGAGGATGCCGGGCGTGGACCGGTAGTTGCGGGTCAGCGTGAAGCGGGCGCAGTCCGGGTAGCGCTGGGGGAAGTCGATGATGTTGGAGAAGTCCGCGCCCCGGAAGCCGTAGATGGCCTGGCAGTCGTCCCCCACCACCGTCAGGTTGCGGCGCGCGCCCGCGAGCAGGTCCACCACGTCGCCCTGGAGGCGGTTGGTGTCCTGGTACTCGTCCACGAGCAGGTGCTGGAAGCGCGCGGTGAGCGCGTCGCGGACGTCCGCGCGTTCGGTGAGCAGCCGCTTCAGGTTGAGCAGCAGGTCATCGAAGTCCATCAGGTGCAGCTGCGCCTTGCGCTGCCGGTAGCGCGTGGCGGTGGCGAGGATCTCCGGCGTCAGCGGCAGCAGCTGGGGGCGGCGCTCCACCAGGACCTGGGACAGCGGCTGCTGGAGGTTGGTGGCGAGCGAGACGAGCTCCAGCACCACGTCGGGCCGGGGAAAGCGCTTGTCGCTCTGGAGCTTGCGTTCGGCCAGGCACGTCACCATCAGGTCGCGCGCGTCCTCGCGGTCCAGCACGGTGAAGCGGTCCGAATAGCCGAGCGCGCCCGCGTGCTGGCGCAGCAGGACGTGGGCCGCGTGGTGGAACGTCCCGCCGAGGATGAGGCGCACGTCCGCGACGCCCCCCGCCAGCTCCACCACCCGCCGCGTCATCTCCCGCGCGGCCTTGTTGGTGAACGTCAGCAGGAGGATGCCCTCCGGGGGCACGCCGCGCTCGAGCAGGCGCGCCACGCGGAAGGTCAGGGTGCGCGTCTTCCCGGAGCCGGCGCCCGCGATGACGAGGACGGGCCCGTCCGCCGCCTCGACCGCCTGGAGCTGCTCCTCGTTGAGGAGCGCGGCGTAGTCGATGCGCTGGGGGGCGGCCGGCGGTTCGTCGAGGCGCAGCGAGGAGGGCTGGCGGGCCATGGGGGCGCGAACTCTAACCGCCCCGCCCGCCGGCGACGAACGGATCCGCGCCCCTTCAGGGCACGGGCGCGAGCGCGGTGAGCCGGCTCGAGGCGACCTGCCTCACCTGGGGGGACGGGTCGCGCTGCATCGCCAGCTCCAGGAGCAGCCGCCCCACCTGCGGCAGCTTCGCGCCCACGGTCTCCAGCGCCTTGGAGCGCTCCTTCACCGCGCCCTCCAGGCGCTCGCTGACGGCCCGGTCCGCGCAGGTGCGCGCCCCCGGGTTGTGCTCGCGCAGCAAGAGCTCCGCGTCCGCGAGTCGGGCCTCGGCCAGGCGCCGGGCCTCCTCGGCGCGTCGCTCGAACTCGGCGAGGTCCTCGGGGAACTCCGTGGAGGCGGCGCGGGCGCGGGCGATGGCCTCCGCCGCGAAGCGGGCGTTGACGACCGCCGCGCACAGCTGCCGGGCGGACGCCAGCGGCACCCTCCCCTCCTCCGACACGGTCTCCTCGCGCGCCACGGTGAGCGCCCACATGGCGAGCTGCCGGGCGGCGACGGCCGCGGAGAACGGCTGCTTGCGCGACTCGCGGATGTCCACCCAGCGGCGCAGCACCACCGGGTCCGGCACGCCCGCGTCGAAGGCGCGCTGGTATTCGGTCGACGCCTGCGGGAGCTGGCCCGACAGGTCCAGGAGCACCGCCACCGTCAGGTACATCTCCGCGCTGCTGGCGCGCTCGCGCAGGGCGTCCAGCCGAGAGGCGACTTCGTACTCCGCCACCGGGCGGGGCAGCGCGGCCAGCACCGTGCGCAGCGACTCCAGCGCGTTCTGGCGGATCAACGGGTTGCGCGCCGCGCGCAGCGCGTCCAGCAGCGGGTCCAACACCCGCACGGACACGTGCTGGCCCAGCTCCTCCGCCGCCTGCCACCGGTCCAACGCGTCCGGCGCGAGCAGCGCCCGGCGCAGGTCCTCGACATCCCGCAGGTAGTGCCCCACGTGCGCCGCCTGCGCGAGCGGCTCCGGCCGGGCCAGCGCGGCGCGCTCCGCCCGGGCCCGGGCCAGCCGCGCCGGGAAGCCCGTGAGCTTCGCGCCCAGCGGATGCCCCTTCACGCGCGCCTCGGCCTCGTCCACCAACCCGGAGACGAGCAGCCCCTCGACCTCCAGCTCCAGCAGGAGCACGCGGGCCTCCTCGCGGTGCGTGCCCGCCGGGAAGTCCTTGAGGTACGCGAAGAGCTTCGCCGCGCCCTCGGCCCTGGCGCGCTCGAACGCCTGGCCATCCAGCCGCGTCTCCACCTCCATGCGCCGCGGATCATCCGGCCGCTCGCGCAGGTACTCCGCCAGCCGCTGGGGGTCCTGCGTCGTGGCCAGCTCCCGCGTCTGGGCCTCCGCCATCAGCCGCTTCGCCTCGTCCTTCTGGGCCCCGTCCGGGTGCTCCTGGAGGAACTGGCGCCAGGCGGCCTCCGTGTCCGCCTCCTTCGCCGCGTTGAAGCGCAAGCCCTCCAGCAGCGTCCTCGCCGTGCGGCTGTGAGGCCCGTCCGGGTACGCCTCCAGGAAGCGCTTGTAGGCAATCACCGTGTGCAGCCGCTTCGCCTCCCCGAACTCCAGCTCCTCCACGCGCGCCTCCGCGGAGTCCGTGTCCGGGTGCGTGGGGTAGTCACGAAGGAACGCGCGGTACGCCTCCACGGTATCGACCTTGGCGGCCCGCTCGTACGGAGACGGCATGCAGCCGGTGGCCAGCAGGAGGACGGCGAGGGCTCGACGAAGGGACGCCATGCGCTCCAGCAATACCGCACCCGCGCCCACCCGGAAACCCGAGCCGCCATGGCCGGTTGGCTGGGTAGGTTTTTTGACGACACAGCCTCATGCGGGGACCATGGGTGCCTCAGGACGCTACAGGGAGGTCGCTCCATGCGGTTGACCATGCTGGTGGGAATCCTCGCGGTGCTGGCGACGGGGTGTGCCACACCGTCCGGACGCCTGGAGCCCTGGCTGGACTCGTACACGGTGCGCTACCGCTCCGCGTCGCCCCCGGCCTTCCCGCGCGAGTCGCTGTCCAGCCCGCCAGTGGTGGCCCGCGCGGAGCCCTCGGCGAAGAAGGCTCCGGCGAAGGCGACGGCGAAAGCCACGCCCCGCGCCGGGAGCAAGGCGACGAAGGGCGCGGCCACGGCGCCGGTGACGCGGGCGGTGGCGACGAGCCCGTCGGACAAGCGCGGCACGGTGCTGACCACCGCGCGCGCGTTGGTGGGCAAGCCCCGGGTCGTGCTCGGCGGGCGCGACTATCCGGCGGACTGCACCGGCCTCATCGAGGGCGTCTATGCCCAGGCGGGCGTCACCTTCAAGGGCACGCTCAAGCCCGGGGACAACGGCGTCACCGCCCTCTACCGCTTCGCCCAGGCCCATGGCCGCGTCTACACGGACGGCCGCCCGGCGCCGGGAGACCTCGTGTTCTTCCACGAGACGTACGACCAGAACAGGGACGGCCGGCGCAATGACGGCCTCACCCACGTGGGCATCGTCGACGACGTGGACGACCAGGGCACCGTCACCGTCATCCACCGGGTGAGCCGGGGCGTGGTGCGCTATCGCATGAACCTCGCCCGCCCCCACCTGCCGAGGGATCCGAAGACGGGCGAGGTGCTCAACGACCTGCTGCGCCGCCCCGGCCCCAACAAGGATCCGGTGCTCACCGGCCAGCTCTTCGCCGCCTTCGGCAGCGTGCTGCCCCGCGCCGCTCCTCCGAAGAAGCCCGCGCCCGTGCCGGTGGCGCTGCGTTAGCGCGGGCCCATGGCTTGGCGGGGCCCGCGCGTCGCGGCGTGGCTCAGGACGCCCGCGCCGTGCGATCCCACGCGGCGCGCTGCGAGTTGCGCAGGAAGCGCCAGAAGCCCACGACGATGGCCAGGTTCATGGTGACGAAGTAGTACGCCACCGAGGCCGCGCGCTTGGCCGTGCCCCGCTTCAGCGCGCCCACCTTGCCCAGGTACGCCAGGGCGTAGAACAGGGCCTGGCCCAGCAACGTGAAGCGGTAGAAGACGCTGTCGAGCAGGAACACGTTGGACACCAGCGCGAGCCCCATCAGCGCGGGCGCGCACCAGCGCAGCAGCTTGTGGGACCAGAAGGCGAAGGCGGGGAAGCCCGCGGTGGGCAGCAGCAACCCCGGCACCATGCGCAGGCTCTGGAAGTTGCCCGCGGCGATGCGCGCGCGCCGGCCGAACTCCTTGTCGTAGTCCTCCGTCGTCTCCTCGTGCGCGACGGCCTCCTCCTCGTAGACGACCTTGTAGCCCTTCTCGAGGATGCGCAGCGGAATCACGAAGTCGTCGACGATGGTCGACGGGGGCAGCTGCGTGAAGAGCATGCGCCGGATGGCGTACAGCCCGCCGTTGGCCCCCACCACCGCGCCGCGCCGCCCCTCGTACAGCTTGATGAGCGACTCGTAGCTCCAGTAGGCGCTCTCCTCGTAGTCCTGCTTCGTCGGATTGTAGAGGCGCAGCTTGCCGCAGACCGCGCCCACCTCCGGGTCCTCGAAGTGACGCACCAGCTTCTCGATGGCGTCCGGTTCGATCATCGTGTTCGCGTCCGACAGGACCACGATGTCGCCCTTCGCCACGGGGATGCAGCGGTTGAGCACCGTCGTCTTGCCCGCGCGCGGCGCCGGAGACAGACGCACCCGTGCGTCCGGACATGCGCGGACCTTCTCGTCCGTGCCATCCGAGGAACCATCCGAGCCGATCAACACCTCGAAGCGGTCCGCCGGATACGCGAGCGCGAGGCTGTTCTCCAGCTTCTGCTCGATACAGGACGCCTCGTTGTAGGCGGCCACCACCAGGCTGACCGGGGGACGCGCCACCTGCGCATGCCCCGACCGCCTGCCCTCACCCCCGCCGCGCATCCCGCGGACGTTCCGCGCCACCTGCGCCACGCCGTCCAGCGCGAACAGGCTCAGGGGGTAGAGAAAATACGTATGTGCCAGCAGCAGCGCCGCGCACCAGAAGAAGACCTCCGCCATCGACCATGCCTCCAAGACCCAGTCCTCGACTCCGGCCTGGGTCCAGCAAGAGGCATGCCTCGATCAGCGACGGGTTACCGCCCTCATGAGCCCGGGCCCGCCCGGCGCGCGTCCCCGGACGGACTGGACTTTCTCCAGGCCCGCCCGCTCGACGTACCGCCTTCGTTTCAGGGCGTGGGGGTGGGCTCTGGCGGCGGGAGGTCCTCCAGCAGCTTGCGCGCCAGTTCGTGATTGGGATTGAGGGCGACCACATCGTCCAGGAGTGAACGGGCGGTCTCCGGGTCCTTCCTGCGGATGGCCAGCCGAGCGCCCAGGACATAGGCCCTCAACAGGGTCCGGTCGTCCTGGCGGAGGGCCTCCAGCCCCTTGGCGGCGTCGAGGAGTGAGTCCGGCGGGGAGCCCGCGCTGAGCGCGTACTCGGCCCGGGCCAGGGTGCTCCAGGGCCTCGCGCCACTCTCGACGCCGCGCAGCCACTCCGCGAGCGAGAGCGCGTTCGGGGCCGCCGTCACCGCCGCGTACATGGCCCTCGCTTTCACGCGCGCGGCCAGCGCCGAGGCGGGCTGCGCCTCCGGGTCCTTCAGGAGCGGGGCCACCCGGACGTCCAGCTCCTTCCGGGCCTCCTCCGCGCGGGCACGGAGGGGGGCGCGCAGGCGAGAGATATCGCCCAGCTCCGCCTCGTTCTCGCTGACGCGACGGGCCCAGTCGGCGGGCTCTTGGGCTCGCTGGAGCGCCGTGATTTCGAGGCGCAGGCGCGCGTCGCTCTCCCGCAGCGACTCGCTCTCCGCCTCGAGGTCGGCCAGCCGCAGCGCCAACGCCACCACCAGCTCGGCCTGGGCCTCCGCGTAGTGAGGATGGGCCGTGGTCAGCGCCTCCAGGTTCTCGATGACCTGCTCGCGCGACGACGCGTCATCCCTGCGCAGCGTCGCCACCGCGCGGTCCTTCTCGGAGACGGCCGCGGGAGGGACATCCAGCGCGCGATCCCTCCACACTGGATAGGCGAGCACTCCGGCCAGGATGACTCCGAGCCCGATGAGCACTCCGTAGACGAGGTTGCGCGAGCCGCCCGCCCCGGCCTTCTTCATCGCCGCGTTGCCCTCCATCCTGCTCGCGGCGAGCAGTTCGGGAGGCAGGGACACCGCGGCTCGACGAGGCGCGGCGGGAGTCGCTGGCGAGGCGGCTTCTGGCGCCGCGCTCGGGCCGCGAAGGGGCGAAGCGAGGGGCGACTCGGGGGGCAGCTCGAGTCCGCCGCCCGCGCTCCCCGACACGCCGAACAGCGCCGTCTTGCGGTTCACGGGGTCCGCCGCGAGCGAGGAGGCGTCGGGCTGGGGGAAAGCGATGGGCTCCGGGGCCCCGCCACGCGTGGCGGTTCCTTCTTCTGGAGGAAGCGACAACGTCGGCCCCTGCTCGGGCCCTCCCTGAATGGCGGCGACCGCGCCGAACAAGCGGGTCGAGCCCACCGGGGCGGCGGCCCCAGTGGAAGGGACCGCGCTGAACGTCTGTGAGCGCCCCAACGGCGCGGGGACATCACTCCCGACCGGTCGAGCGGCCCGCGTGTCTTCGCCTCCCACTTGGGGCGTGAGCGGCGCGATGGCGGGGGGCGTGGGGACGCTCGCCGCCGAACCCCTCCCGAACGTCGGCGTCGCCTGTCGCCCCCCGGACTGGGCTGTGCCGTGGGGGACAGCGACTGGAGGAACCGCGCCGAAGGCCTGCGTGGCGTTCGACACCATGGGAGGTGCCGGGCTCGCGGCGCCATGACCCGGGGCCGGAGTCCCCGAAACGGGAGCGACCGCGCCGAACGTCTGCGTCGTGTTCGGCACGACGCCGCCACCCGCCCCCACCGCGCCGAACGTCTGCGTCGTGTTCGGCGCGACGCCGCCCGCGCTTGCCGCGCCGAACGTCTGCGTCGTGTTCGGCACGACACCACCCGCGCTTGCGGCGCCGAACATCTGCGTCGTGTTAGCCGTGGGCGCGGGCGTCGACGCCGCCGCGCCGAACGTCTGCGTCGCGTTCGAGACCGCGCCACCACCAGTGGCTACCGCACCGAACGTCTGCGTCGCATTCGAGACCGCGCCACCACCGGTGGCTACCGCGCCGAACGTCTGCGTCGTGTTCGGCGCGACGCCGCCCGCGCTTGCCGCGCCGAACGTCTGCGTCGTGTTCGGCACGGGCGCGGGCGTCGACGCCGTCGCGCCGAAGATCTGCGTCCGCATCATGCTCGACTGCGGCGCGCCGGTGCCCTGTGACGCGGCGGGCTGCGAGGTGACCGGCGCGACGGTCCGCGGCGCCTCTCCGTTGGGAGTGGCCAGGAAGACGTGCCCACAGCGCGTGCACTGCACCGGCGCTCCCCCAGGAGGCAGCAACCGAGGGTCGAGGACATACTGCATCGAGCACTGAGGGCAGGCGATCTGCACGTCAGGTGCTTACCACACACCCCCGGCGTCCGGAGACGACCCCAACACGGTGGCTGCCTGGAGGGTCTTCAACTTGGCAGCACCCACCCCCGCCACCGCGTCCACCTGCTCCCAGGTCGAGAAGCCGCCCGCCGCGTCCCGCGCCTCGACGAGACGCCGCGCCAACGAGGGCCCCACGCCCGACAAGAGGGCGAGCTCCTTCTCCGTCGCGACGTTGAGGTCCAGCCGGTGCCCCAACGCCAGGGCCTGCGCACCGGTCGGCGCCACGCCTTCACCACAGGTGGCCACCCCCTCCGAATCCAGCCGCACCGCCTCCGGAGGACAGTCCAACGCGGGCGCGGCGTCCGGCCACCGCCAGCGCGCCACCGCCCCCAGACCCATCACCCCCAGCGCGACGACTGCGAGCGCGGCCGTGCGCCCCGCCACCGCGTCAGACCTTCTCGCCCTTGAGCGCCGCGGCCTCGGACACGGTCGCCGCCCCCTCGGGAGGCAGCGGCTGGTCCAGGCCGAACGCCGTGTGCAACGCGCGCACCGCCAGCTCCGTGTACTTGGAGTGCACCAGGCACGAGACCTTGATCTCCGACGTGGAGATGATCTGGATGTTGATGCCCTCGGCCGACAGCGCCATGAACATCCGCGCCGCCACGCCCGAGTGGTTGCGCATGCCCACCCCGACGATGGAGACCTTGGCGACGTTGTCGTCCGTCTCGATGCCCGTCGCCTGGATGTCGCGCGCCACCTGGCGCACCACCTCCTGCGCCTTGAGGAAGTCCGTCTTGCCCACCGTGAACGTCAGGTCCGTCCGCCCGTCCCGCGAGGGGTTCTGGACGATGAGGTCCACCACGATGTGCTTCTCGTCGAGCGGGCCGAAGATCTTCGCCGCGATGCCCGGCACGTCCGGTACCCCGCAGACGGTGATCTTCGCCTCGTTCCGGTCGTAGGCCACTCCGCGGACCAGCACGTCCTCCATGGACTTGTCCTCCTCACACACGAGGGTGCCGGGATCGCTGGTGAAGGACGACTTCACCCAGAGCGGCACCTTGTACTTCATGGCGAATTCGACGGAGCGGATCTGCAGCACCTTCGCGCCCACGCTCGCCAGCTCCAGCATCTCCTCGTAGGTGATGCGGTCCAGCTTGCGCGCGGCGGGGACCATGTTGGGGTCCGTCGTGTAGACGCCGTCGACGTCCGTATAGATTTCACACGCATCCGCCTGGAGCGCCGCGGCCACCGCCACCGCGGTCGTATCCGAACCGCCACGGCCCAGCGTGGTGACGCTGCCCTCGTCGTCCACGCCCTGGAAGCCCGCCACCACCACGATGTGGCCCCGGGCCAGCGCCGCGCGGATGGGCTGCGCGTCGATGCTCTTGATGCGCGCCTTGGAGAAGGTGCTGTCGGTGACGATGCGCACCTGGTGCCCCAGGAAGCTCGTCGCCTTGCCGCCCTGGGCCTGGATGGCCATGGCCACCAGCCCGATGGAGACCTGCTCGCCCGTGGCGACCACGACGTCCTGCTCGCGCTCGTCCGGCCGGTCGGTGATCTGCGCCACGAGCTTGAGCAGCCGGTTGGTCTCTCCCGACATCGCGGAGACCACGACCACCACGTCATTGCCCGCACGCTGGGCGGCCAGGCAACGCCGCGCCACGTTCTTCATCCGTTCGGTGTCACCAACGGAGGTACCGCCATACTTCTGGACGATCAGTGCCACGGGGCCCGTGACCTCCCTGTTCGGTCGCGCGGAGCTATACGAGCCCCGCTCCCGGGTGTAAAGGCCCGGGGCCGAAGTCGACCGACTACACACCCCTTGGAGCCCCGAATGTCGCGCCCCCGCATCCTCATCGACGGTGACACCCTGACGCTGGAGGAGATCCTCCAGGTCGCCCGGAACGAGGCCACCGTGGAGCTGGCCCCCGACGCCGCCGCCCGTGTGCGGGCCTCGCGCGCACTCGTGGACCGGGTGGCCGCCGGAGACACGCCTTCGTACGGCATCAACACCGGCTTCGGCACCCTGGCCGAGGTCCGCATCGACAAGAAGGACCTGCGCGACCTGCAGCGCAACCTCATCCTCTCCCACGCCTGTGGCGTGGGCACGCCCCTGCCCCTCCCGGAGGCCCGGGCCCTGCTGCTCCTGCGTTGCAACGTGCTCGCCAAGGGCTACTCCGGCATCCGCCCGGAGACGCTCGCCCTGGCGCTGGAGATGCTCAACCGGGACGTGGTGCCCGTCGTCCCCGAGCGCGGCAGCGTGGGCGCGTCCGGCGACCTGGCGCCCCTGGCCCACCTGGCGCTGGTCTTCATCGGCGAGGGCGAGGCCTACCACCAGGGCCAGCGGCTCCCGGCGCGGCAGGCCCTGGAGCGCGCCGGCCTCCAGCCCGTCGTCCTCGAGGCCAAGGAGGGCCTGGCGCTCGTCAACGGCACCCAGGCCATGTGCGCCGTGGGCACCCTGCTCCAGCTGCGCGCCGAGTCGCTCTCCGAGCTGGCCGACGTCGCCGGCTCCATGACGCTGGAGGGCCTGCTCGGCAGCCACAAGCCGTTCATCCCGGAGATCCACGACGTGCGCGCCCATCCGGGCCAGAAGGCGTGCGCGGCGCACCTGCGACGCATCCTCGCGGGCAGCGAGCTGGTGGAGACGCACGTCAACTGCAGCAAGGTGCAGGACCCCTACTCGCTGCGCTGCATGCCGCAGGTGCACGGCGCCGCGCGCGACGGCCTGGCCTTCGCCCGCCGCGTCCTGGAGGTGGAGGTCAACAGCGCCACGGACAACCCGCTGGTCTTCACGGAGAGCGAGCGCATCGTCTCCGGCGGCAACTTCCACGGCCAGCCCATCTCCCTGGCCATGGACGTGGTGGCGATGGCGCTCACCCAGCTGTCCTCCATCAGCGAGCGCCGCGTGGAGCAGCTGGTGAACCCGGCCCTGTCGGGCCTGCCGGCGTTCCTGGCGAAGAACTCCGGCCTCAACTCCGGCTTCATGATCGCCCAGGTGACGAGCGCGGCGCTGGTGGCCGAGTCGCGCGTGCTCAGCCACCCCGCGTCGGTCGATTCGATTCCGTCGTCCGCGGGCCGCGAGGACCACGTGTCCATGGGCATGACGGCGGCGCTCAAGGGCCGTCAGGTGAGTGACTTCACCCGGTCGTGCATCGCCATCGAGATCCTCGTCGCGGCGCAGGCGCTGGACTTCCGTCTGCCGGTGAAGCCCGGCCGGGGCGCCCTGGCCGCCTACGAGCTGGTGCGCTCCAAGGTCCCCCACATGGACCGCGACCGCGAGCTGCACAAGGACATCGAGGCGGTCAGCCAGCTCATCGACTCGGGCGAGCTGCTGGCGGCAGTGCGTTCCGCCACCGCGGCCTGAGCGCGTCCCTCCCCCCTGAACGAACGACGGCCCGCCCCGGAATCCCTTTCCGGAGGCGGGCCATCACGTCTTCAGCGGAAGGTGACGCCTAGCGGGCCATACATGCCCACGAGTAGCTCAGCGAGTACTCCGTCACGACGCCCCAACGCGCCCAGATGCCACAGTCACAGCCGCGGGTCCCCACCAGCGTCGTGTACGTCGCGTCGCTGTAGTACTCGAACTCGTATCCCTGGCCCTGGCAGTTGGGCGCGTCGTCCTCGCGCGACATGAGTTCGGAGTCCTCGACGGCCTCCCCTGGCTGCGCGCCACCACAGCCGGCCAGCATCAGCGTCATCAGCACACCGCCAACGAAACGTCCTGCTCGCATGTGTGTCTCCTCGCGTTGCTCAACGGGCATACAGCCACCCGAGCTTAGCATAATTGACACACAATTCACGATTTACTGATTGAGATATCGCTATCGAGCCCGCCAGCGGCGGCGTTCGCCGGGCCTGGCGGGCTCGACTCCGACTCGCCCCGAGCGCGCGGCTCAGGGGTAGCGCGGCACGGAGGGCTCCGGCTCGGGGAGCGGGATGAACTCCGTCTCGCTGGGGACCTTGCCGATGCGGCCCGCCTTCCAATCCTCCTTCGCCTGCTCGATGCGCTCCTTCGAGCTGGAGACGAAGTTCCACCAGATGTGGCGGGGGCCATCCATGGGCTCGCCGCCGAACATCAACATGCGCGCCCGGCCGGCGCCCGCCCCCCGCGCGACGACGTCCACGCCGGGCCGCAGCACGAGCATCTGCCCGGCGCCGAAGCTCTCGCCGCCCACGTCGACCATGCCCTCGGCGACGAAGATGGCGCGCTCGTCGAACTGCCTGGGCATGGGGACCTTGGCGCCCACATCGAGCCTGACGTCCGCGTAGAAGAGCTCCGACTGGGTGCGCACCGGCGAGCGCTCACCGAACAGTCCGCCCGCGATGAGCCGCAGGTCCACGCCCTGGTCCTGGATGACGGGCAGCGCCTCCACCGGCGTGTGGTCGAACGAGGGCGCGTCCTCCTCGTGCTTGCCGGGCAGGGCCACCCAGAACTGCATCCCGAACAGCCGGTTGCCGGCGACGCGGGCCTCCTGGGGCGTGCGCTCGGAGTGGACGATGCCGCGCCCCGCCACCATCCAGTTCACCGCGCCGGGCCGGATGACCTGCACCTTCCCGAGCGAGTCGCGGTGGAGGATCTCCCCCTCGAAGAGGTAGGTCACCGTGGCCAGGCCGATGTGGGGGTGGGGACGGACATCGAGCCCCTTGCCCGCCCGGAGGACCGCGGGCCCCATCTGGTCCAGGAAGATGAAGGGCCCCACCATCCTGCGCCGCGACGACGGCAGCGCCCGCCGCACCTCGAAGCCATCTCCCAGGTCCCGCGTGCGCGGCACGATGACGGTTTCCAGCGCGGAGCCGGGCTCCGCGTCGACATAGGGTTCCTCGGGCATCTGCCAGGCCATCCGCTCACGCTCCTCCGGCGCAATCTCCTGCGTCGCCCGTCATCGGGCACGTCCGGACCCACCGGCCGCTCCCGAGCCTGCCCCGCCCCGACGCGCGAGGCGAGCGAGAAGACGCCGTCCCGCGTCAAGAGCCCATTGCATTCCCTTGCATGACGGACCCGTGGTCCGTTTGGATTTACAGCCCGTGGCAAGCAGCGCAGGATTCGGGCGCCCTTGCCCTGCCCTTCTCTCCAGACAAACAACCGCGGCGAGGTCCGTTCACCCCTGGAGATCCGTCTTGAGCAAGACCATCCGAGTCAGATCGGCCATCCCGAAAGCACTCCTCCGCGCGCTGTGGCTGGTGACCCTCACGGTGAGCCCCGCCGCGGCGGCGGAGCAGTTCCCCCTCTTCGAGAGCGGACAGGTGCGCCCGCTCGCGCTCTCACCCGACGGCAGGCTGCTCTTCGCCGTCAATACGCCAGACAACCGTCTTGAAATCTTTCGCACCGGCAACAATGGCCTGACACACCAAGGCTCCGTGCCGGTGGGGTTGGAGCCCGTCGCCGTCGCCGCGCGCACGAATGACGAGGTCTGGGTGGTCAACCACCTGTCCGACAGTGTGAGCATCGTCCGCGTCGACGCGGACGGGCGTGGCGGCGTGGTGGGCCGGACGCTGCTGGTGGGCGACGAGCCCCGGGACATCGTCTTCGCGGGGAGCGGGCGCCGGCGGGCGTTCATCACCGCGGCGCACCGTGGCCAGAACGCGCCGTTCGACCCACAGCTCACCACGCCGGGCATCGGGCGCGCGGACGTCTGGGTCTTCGACGCGGACCAGCTCGGCGCGTCACTGGGCGGCGCGCCGCTGACCGTCCTCACCTTCTTCGCGGACACGCCCCGGGCGCTGGCGGTGACGCCGGACGGCGCGCGCGTCTACGCGGCGGCGTTCCACTCCGGCAACCGCACCACGGTGCTCAACGAGGCCGCCGTGCCGAACGGTGGCGAGGCCGCGGGCGGCGTGCCCGGGCCGAACACGAACGCGGCGGGCGTGCCCATGCCGGAGGTCTCCGTCCTCGTGAAGCACAACGGCCAGGACTGGGTGGACGTGCTGAACCGCCCCTGGACGTCGAAGGTGAAGTTCACGCTGCCGGACAAGGACGTCTTCGCCATCGACGCGACCGCCAACCCGCCGCGCGCGGCCACCGGCCCGGGCAGCGTGTACACCGGCGTGGGCACCATCCTCTTCAACATGGCCGTCAACCCGGTCAGCGGGAAGGTGTACGTCACCAACACGGAGGCCCGGAACGACCTGCGCTTCGAGGGCCCGGGCGTCTTCGCGGGCAAGAGCCTGCGTGGCCACCTGCACGAGAGCCGCATCACCGTGCTGGGCGCCTCCGGCGCGACGCCGCGTCACCTGAACAAGCACATCGACTACGGCATCTGCTGCGCGCCCACGCCCAACCCGGAGAGCGAGAGGAGCCTCGCCCAGCCCCTGGGCCTGGCGGTGACGTCCGACGGCGCCACGCTCTATGTCGCCGCGTTCGGCTCGTCGAAGCTGGGCGTCTTCTCCACGGCCGCGCTCGAGGCGGACACGTTCGTGCCGAGCACCGCGAACCACATCGAGCTGACGGGTGGCGGTCCCACGGGCGTGGTGCTGGACGAGGCCCGCCGGCGGCTCTACGTGCTGACCCGGTTCGACAACGGCATCTCCGTGGTGAACACGAGCACGCGCCAGGAGATTGGCCACGTGCGGCTGTTCAACCCGGAGCCGACGAGCGTGGTGGAGGGCCGGCCCTTCCTGTACGACGCGAGGACCAGCTCCAGCCACGGCGACTCGTCCTGCGGCAGCTGTCACATCTTCGGCGACTTCGACAGCCTGTCGTGGGACCTGGGCAACCCGGACGGCGCGGTGAAGGCCAACCCCAGCCCGGTGGTCCCCATCCTGCCGGAGTTCGGCGACGACCCGACCTTCGGACAGAACACCGCCTTCCACCCGATGAAGGGCCCCCTGACGACGCAGAGCCTGCGCGGCATGGCCAACCACGGCCCCATGCACTGGCGTGGCGATCGCAACGGCGGCTTCACCTCGGTGAGCGCCCAGCCCGACACCGGCTCCTATGACGAGGCGGCGGCCTTCAAGCAGTTCAACCCCGCGTTCCAGGACCTGCTGGGCCGCAGCTCGCAGCTCACGCCCCAGGAGCTCCAGAAGTTCACCGACTTCGCGCTCCAGATCATGTACCCGCCGAACCCCATCCGGCGGCTGGACAATTCGCTCACCGCGTCCCAGCAGGCCGGCAAGGACTTCTTCCACGGGACGATGACGTTCTTCCACGGTCCGTGCGGCAGCTGCCACGTGCTCAACGAGAACGCGAACCCCGGCGAGGGCATCCGCAAGGGCTTCTTCGGGACGGATGGGCGGTCGTCCTTCGACGTGACGACGCAATTCCCGAAGGTGCCGCACCTGCGCAACGCGTACCAGAAGGTGGGCATGTTCGGCGCGCCCTTCGCCTCCGGGAAGGCGCCGGAGGACCCGTTCCTCGGAGACCAGGTGCGCGGCTTCGGCTTCAACAGCGATGGCTCCATCCCCACGCTGCTGCACTTCATCCACGGCTTCGACTTCGACCCCATCCTCAACCCCGTGGGAATCCCCCTCACGCCCGAGGGGGCGCAGCGCAAGCTGGACATGGAGCAGTACATGCTCGTGTTCGAGTCCAACTTCGCGCCCATCGTCGGGCAGCAGGTGACGCTGACGGCGTCGAACAGCGCCGTCGCCGCGCCGCGCATCGACCTGCTCGTCGCCCGCGCGAACGTGGGTGAGTGCGACGTGGTGGCCAAGGGCCGCCTGGGTGCCACCGACGTGGGCTTCCTCTACGTGGGCAACGGGCGCTTCACCGCGGACCGGAGCGGCCTCCCGCCGATCTCCACCGCGAACCTGCGCGGCGCGACCCTCGCGTCGAACGGGCAGCTGACGTTCACCTGCGTCCCCCCGGGCTCCGGCACGCGCATCGGCATCGACCGGGACGCCGACGGAATCCTCGACGGCGACGAGTGAGACAGGCGCCCCGAGGTAGCGGTTCGTGACACCGGGCCGCGGGACGGAGGGCCCTTCTCCGTCCCGCGGCTCCGTGCGCTTCGGCCTCTGGCTCCCGGGGCCGGCCGCTCGGTCCCCGGGTATCCGGACACCCAAATCGCGAGGAAAGACGGGAAGTTGAGGGACCGGCCAAGCGCGTGTTACGACCGGTTCCGGCCAGCTCTTCTCCATTTCTTGTCTGGCCCGGAGCCGGCTTTCCATGAGCGAGCGCAACGATGTCCCGCGGTCCCCCGTCGCCGCGGCCCCTCCTCCGCAGGCTGGAGCGCCCGTGAAGACGGCACCGACCGCCACGGAGACCCTCGCGCAGTCCGTCCAGACGGCCCCCGCCGCGCCCAGCACGGAGGACGAGGCGCGCGAGCGCATCGCCTCGCTCGAGCGCGAGGCGCGCACGCTGAGCGCCACGGACGGCCCCGCCGCCGCCCTGCTCTTCCACGAGGTGGGCCTGCTCTGGGAGGAGCCGCTGAAGAACCCGCGCAACGCGGCGGTGGCGTTCCAGAACGCGTACAAGCTGGCGCCGCGCTACCTGGTCAACATCCGCGCCGCGCGGCGGCTGTTCGCGGACGTGGGCAACTGGCAGATGGTCATCCAGCTGCTCGACGCGGAGCTGGCCGCCACGGATGACGCGCGCCACCAGGCGGCGCTGTTGTTCGAGAAGGGCATCGTCCTCCAGGAGCGCCTGTCGCGCGACGACGACGCGACCGCCTGCCTCCGCCAGTGCCTGGAGCGCCGGCCCACGGACGTGGTGGTGCTCACGCAGCTGGAGTCCGTCTACGCCGCGCGCAACGACGCAGCCGCGCTGGTGGAGGTGTACCGGCTGCTGTCGGTCACCATGCAGCAGCCTTCGCTGCGCGCGCACTACCTCACCGCCGCGGGCCTGCTGCTGGAGGAGCGTCTCAAGCAGCGCGAGGCCGCCTCCGCGCTCTACCGCGAGGCGTTCGGGTTGGACCGGAGCGACCTGCAGCTGCTCGCCGCGCTCAAGCGGGTGGCGGAGCGCGAGGGCCGCACGGACGAGCTGCTCGCGGCCCTGGTCGCGGAGGCCGCCGCGCTGGGCCCCCAGGCCGCGCCCGCGTACCTGCAGATCGCCAAGGTCTACGAGCGGCTGGGCCGCAAGGACGACGCGCTGGCGGCGCTGCTGGCCGGACGCCGGGCGGCCCCGAACGAGCCGCTGGTGCTCAGCGAGCTGGCCAGCATCTACGAGACGCAGGGCCGCTTCGAGGAGCTGGCGGACGTGCTGCTGGCGCGCGTGGGTTCGCTCAACGACGAGAGCGAGCTGGTGGCCACCAACCTGCGGCTGGCCGCGCTCTACGAGGAGGTCCTCAAGCGCGAGGCGGACGCGGCGGCGCGCTACCAGGCCATCGTCGCGCGCATCCCCGGCCACGCGGCGGCGCTCGCGGGCCTGGGCAAGCTGTACTACCGCATGCAGAACTGGGAGGGGCTGGTCTCCGTGTTCGACGCGGAGGTCGCCGCCGCGGAGGACGCCAAGCAGAAGGCCGCGCGCATGTACAAGGCGGCGGAGATCCTCGAGGAGCGGCTGGGACGGCAGGAGGACGCCATCTCCCGCTACAACACCTGCCTCCAGCTGCAGCCGGGCTACCTGCCCGCGCAGAAGGCCCTCACCCGCCTCTACGAGCGCCAGGGCCGCTTCGCGGAGCTGGTGGCCATGTTCGAGCAGGACCTGCTCCAGACGTCGGACCGCGACCAGCTCATCACCACGCTCAACAAGATGGCCGGCGTCTACGAGGACCGGCTGGGCGACCTGGACCACGCCATCGAGTGCATGAAGCGCATCCTCGACCTGGCGTCGGACCACCTGCCCACCATCCGCAACCTGGCGCGGCTGTACGAGCGCGCGGGCCGGTACCGGGAGCTGCTGGAGACGCACGACCTGGAGGCGTCGCTGGCGGGCGACACCAAGCAGGTGCTGTCGCTGCTGCACCGCAACGCGGAGATCCTCGACGAGAACCTGAAGGACCGGTCGGGCGCCATCACCGCCTACGAGCGGGTGCTGGCGCTGTCGCCGTCGTACCTGCCCGCGCTCAAGGCGCTGGGGCGGCTGTACGCGCAGGACGGGCGCTGGGAGAAGCTGGTCGACATGTACCGGGCGGAGTCGGAGAGCTCCACCTCCACCGACCAGGCCGCCGCGCTCATCTACAAGATCGGCGAGCTGTACGAGCAGCGGCTGTCCCAGGAGAACGAGGCCATCGCGTCGTATCAGGAGGCGCTGATGCTGGCGCCCAGCTACTTCCCGGCGCTGCGCGCGCTGGCCCGCATCTACCGGGCGCAGGGCGCGTGGGAGAGCCTGGTGGAGGTGCTGCGCTCGGAGGCCGCCAACCGCACCGACCCCATGGAGCGCGCCAACGCGCTGTTCCAGGCGGCGGTCATCTGGGAGGACTCGCTCCAGCGTCCGGAGCTGGCCATCGAGACCTACCAGGAGGTCCTCCGCCTGACGCCGGGCCACGCCGCCACGCTGCGCGCGCTGGAGCGGCTGTTCCTCGCCCAGGACAACATGAAGGAGCTGGTGGCCATCCTGGACCGGGAGACGCAGGTGGGCGGCACGCCCATGGCCAAGGTGACGGCCTACCTGAAGCTGGCGCGGCTGTACCTCGACCGCTTCCAGGAGCCGTCGCGCGCGGCGCTGTGCTGCGAGGCCGTGCTGGGCCTGGACGCGGGCAACCTCACCGCCCTCACGCTGCTGGAGCGCATCCGCGCGTCGGACCGTCCGCGTCGCGCGGAGCTGCGCCAGCGCATCGCCGAGCGCGTCAACGACCCTCGCCTGGCCACCGCGCTGCGCCTGTCCGCCGCGGTCGACCTGGACAAGGGCCCCGGGGAGGGGACGCTGGAGGCGTACAAGCGCGCCTTCGAGGCGGACCCCAGCGACGCGCGGCTCGCCTTCGCGCTGGAGCGCTCGCTGAAGCAGGCCGGCGACGTGTCGGGCCTGGCGCGGCTGTACACGCTGCGGCTGACGCACGCGCGGGACGCCGAGGAGGCGCTGGAGATGCTGCTGCGCACCGCGGAGCTGGCGGAGACGCGCTTCGGGGACCTCGACCGCGCGGCCGCGCTGTACCGGCAGGCCCTGGAGCTGCATGCCCAGTGCCTGCCCGCGCTGCAGGGCACCCGCCGCGTGGCGATGCGGCGCGGTGACGCGGCGACGGCGCGCTCCGCGCTGGAGGCGGAGGCGCGCGTCAGCAAGGACCCGCGCGGCGCCATCGACGCGTTCATCGGCGCGGCGCGCCTGGCGGCGCTGGTGCAGAAGGACATCGAGGGCGCGGCGGCGCTGTACAAGCAGGCGCTGGAGCGCGACCCGCTGCACCCGGGCGCCCAGGCCGGCCTGGAGGAGCTGCTCGCCCAGCGCGGCGGCTCCGCGGACATGGCGGCGCTGCACGAGCGGCGCGCGGAGGCGAAGCTCGCCCAGAAGGACGGCCCCGCCGCCGCCACCGCGTTCGTGAGCGCGGCCCGGCTGCACCACGCGGCGCTGGGCGACAAGGCGCGCGCCGTGGCGCTGCTGGAGCGGGCGCTGCAGGCCCAACCAGGCAACGTGGACGCGCTGGAGCTGCGCGCCGCGCTCCTGCTGGAGGCGCAGCAGTACGCGGAGGCGGCGGCCATGCTGAGCCAGCGCGTGCAGCAGGGCGGCGACCCGCGCACCCTGGCCCAGTTCCACCTGACGCTCGGCACGCTGTACCAGACGCAGCTCAACGATCCGGGCCGCGCCAGCTCGCACCTGATGATGGTGCTGGCGACGCAGCCGCGTCACCTGGAGGCCCTCGAGCGGCTGGCCACGCTGCACCTGCACGGGCGCAACTGGACGGGCGCGGTGGACTGCCTGCACAAGCTGTTGCAGCAGGAGCTGCCGGCCGATTCCCGCGCGCGCTTCACGCTGGAGCTGGCGCGCACGTATGACGAGGGCCTGGGGGACGCCGCCGCCGCCACGCCGCTGTACCGCCGCGCGCTGGAGCTGACGCCGGGCGACCCGGCGCTGGTGGACCGGTTGGTCGTGCTGTACGAGCGGGCGCGCAACCTGCCGGAGCTGGCGCAGATGCTGGAGGCCCAGGCGCAGACGACGGCCGCGTCGGATCCCCGGCGCGCGGCCGCGCTGCGCGTGCGCGTGGCGGAGCTGTACGCCGGCCCGCTCTCCGAGCCCGCGCGCGCCACCGCGCTCTACCGCGCGGTGGTGGACGGAGACGGCGCCAACCTGACGGCCCGCGCCGCGCTGGCGGGCCTCTACGCCCGCGACAACTCCTCCGTGCCGCTGGCCATCGAGGAGCACCGGCAGATCCTCCGCCAGGACCCCACCCGCGTGGACAGCCTGCATGCGCTGTTCAAGCTGTGGGAGGCCCAGAAGCAGCTCGACAAGGCGTTCTGCGTCGCCTCCATCCTCCAGTTCCTGCGCTCGGCGAACGAGGTGGAGATGGCCTTCTACACGGAGGGCCGCTCGCGCCTGTCGACGGAGCCCAAGGAGGGGCTGACCTCCACGGACGTGGACGCCGTCCTCATGCACCCGGCGGCCCGGGGCCCCCTGCTGGAGGTGCTGCGGGCCATGGGGGATCAGCTCGAGAAGATCTACCCCCCGAACTTCGACATCGTCGGCGTCAACCCGAAGGCGGACAAGCTCAAGCCGGACAGCGCCGTGTACAAGGCCATCCGCGCCGTGGCGCAGATCTTCGGCGTGGAGGAGTTCGACGCGTACCAGGCGCGGCGCGGCCTGACGGTGCTGGAGACGACCGAGCCCTTGTCGGTGTGCATCGGCCAGGACGTGGTGCGGCGCTTCAACGCGCGCGAGCAGAAGTTCCTGCTCGGTCGCGCGGCGATGGGCCTGCTCAACAAGGGCGCGGTGCTGGAGAAGCTGTCGCAGGGCGAGACGGCGGACCTCTTCGGCAACACCATCCGCATCCACGCGCAGCAGTTCGCCGCGCTGGGCCGGCGCAACGAGGAGACGGTGAAGCAGCTGCGCAAGGCGTTCTCGCGCAAGGCCATCAAGGCGCTGGAGGGGCCCGCGCTCGCGCTGGGGGACGTGCCCAAGCTGGAGCTGGCGCCCTGGCTGGACGCGCTGGACTTCTCGTCGGACCGCGCGGGCCTGCTGATGGCGGGCGACGTGTCCGTGGCCCTGGGCATGGTGCTGCGCGAGGACCCGAACTTCGCGGGCGTGCGGTTGGACACGCCGGACCCCATGCTGCAGGCCGTGCGCGAGGGCGAGCGGCTGCGCACGCTGCTCGCCTGGGCCTTCACCGACGACTTCTTCCGCCTGCGCCAGCGGCTGGGGCTGTCGCTGTAGCCCGCGACGTGGACGACGACGGGAGGCCCTACTCCCGTCGCACCACCGCGCCCGTGGGGAGCCCCTGGACGATGCGCTCCACGGCCTCGTGGACGGGCGCGGTGTCGGCGCACTCCACGGTGATCTTCACGCGGAAGTCCTTGCTCGGATCGAACTCCGGGTACGAGCCGATGGCCACGTGCGGCATGTCGAGGGCCACGCGGTCCAGCACGGCGGCGATCTCGCTCTCCCCCAGGCGCAGGTAGAGGCTTTGCAACACCACCGGGTGGCCGCTCAGGCGCGAGAGCACCGTCTCCAGCTGCATGCGGAACAGCTGGGGGACGCCCGGGAGCAGGTACACGTCCCCCACCGTCAGCACGGGGTACCAGGAACCCGCCTGGGGCAGCAGCACGGCGCCTTCGGGGGCATCCGCCAGTCGCATGCCCTCAGAAGTGACCCTGCCGCCCGGGGCGCGGGCCTCGATGAGGGAGACCATCTCCGGCAGCCGCACCACGGGCCGGCCCAGCGCGAGCGCCACGGCCCGCACGGTGACGTCATCATGGGTGGGGCCGATGCCGCCGCTGGTGAAGACGTAGCGGGCCCGAGAGCGCGCGCGGTTCATCGCGTCGACGATGTCGTCCACCTCGTCGAGCACCATCTCCACCGAGCGCAGGGGGATGCCCACCTCCCGCAACCGCTTGATGAGGTGCGGGCCATTCTGGTCCTGGACCTTCGCGGTCAGGACCTCGTTGCCGATGATGATTGCGGCCGCGCCGGTGCGGTTCATGGGAGGGCGGACTCTAGCCCATCGCCGCGAAAATCCGTCGGGTGGGGACTTGTTCCGTCGTCGGTCGCGCGGTACCCGGACAGGCCGCCCGGCCCACCGAATCCATCGAGGAACTTCCAGGCACCATGATTGCAGACATCCGACGACCCTCCCGCTCGTGCGCCCTCCTCTCGCTGTTCGCGTCCTGGGCGCTCGTTCCACTCCTCCTCGCGGGCTGTGGGGACGACAAGGAGTACAACGTGAAGCCGACCATCCGCGCGCGCTTCGGCGACGAGTGGAGGGTCTTCGACAAGGGTGGCTCTGCCTGGCTGGGCTATTCCCTGTCCCTTGGCTGGGACGAGAACCACTTCTGCAAGGGCTTCGATCCCGACGAGAAGGTCTCCGGGGATGAGCACTCCATCTGCATGAAGCTCTACCACGACACGGATGGGCTCCCCGTGGGGCCCTGGTCCCTGGACATCGACGGCACGGGTGTCCCGAGCGGCTTCATGACCGTGGGACCGGGAGAGTTCACCCCCGAGGGAGGGCACTCCCCGCTCATCACCTCCGCGTGGGCGGACATCGGCTGCGCGGCGGACCGGGCCTTCGTCGCCAACCAGCCCCAGCGCGTCACGGGCAAGTTCGTGACGGAGGTCGATACGCCCGAACGACGCAAGGGGTGGATCGAATTGAGGGCCACCCTCGAGGATGCCGCGAGCGTGAGCCCCTGTCTGCCGGATGAAATCGTGGGCCACCTCGACTTCGACATCGAACGCTGAGGAGGCCGCGGATTGCTAAGGTCTGGCGCCACGGCCCGGACCTCACGCTCTCCCTCCACGTGGATCCCGCGGCGCTCGGCACGGGCCCCGTCACGCTGACCATCGACGGGAGCGTCACCGTCCCCCCATCGAGCACGGGGCCCATCACCTTCACGCCGGGGCCCCACCACTCCACAGGGCTGCTCGCCGCGTACGCGAGCCTCAGCCTCAACTGCGTCGCACCCGAGAACGCGGCGCTCCAGACGGTCAGCGGGACGCTGGTCCTCACCGAGAACAGCGCCACCCACCTGCGGGGACGCCTGGACCTGACGACCCAGGGAAGCACCGCCGGGTGCCCGGGCGGGGACACCGAAGCCCACCTGGACTTCGACGTCCGCCGCTGACGCGTCGGCTCAGCGCTTGCGGCCGAGCAGCTTGCGCAGGTGGACCATCGAGGCGAGCGTCACCGCCTCGATGCCCTGCTCGCCGTCGATGTGGACGATGCGCTCGCGCTTCTCGCGGCGACGGATGGCGGCCAGGTACTGCTTCGCGATCCGCCGCTGCGCCTCGTCCGCCTCGAACAGCTCCCGCGCCCCACCGCGCACCGCGCGACGACGGGCGGCCACCTCGGGCGCCACGCCGACGAACAGCGTCAGGTCCGGGGACACCGCGTGCGCGTTCACCGCCTCCACCCAGTCCATGGGCAGCGAGGCGCCCTGATACGCCAGGGACGACAGCACGTAGCGATCACAGAGGACGACCTTGCCCTCCTCCAGCGCGGGCAGCACGCGGGAGGCGAGGTGGTCCGTGCGGTCCGCGGCGAACAGCAGCGCCAGCGTCTCGGGCGTCAGCGGCCCCGCCCCATGGGGCAGCCCCAGGCGGCCCGTGAGGGCCTGACGAATCATCGTCCCCACCGGCCCATCCGAGGGCTCGCGCGTGGTGAGCACGGCGTGCCCCTCCGCGCGCAGGGCCGCGGCGAGCCGCTCCGCCTGCGTGGTGGTGCCCGCGCCATCCAGCCCTTCCAGGACGATGAACCGCCCCTTCCGGGCGACCTTCCGACGCGCGGCGCTCACCGGGGCAGCATCGCGGCGGGGTCGTCCAGGCGCAGCTGGCTGCGCAGCTCCAGCATCGCCTGGAAGCGCTTCAGCTCGTCGGACAGCACGCGGCGGCCCAGGACGTAGCGACGGAACGCGTGCACCAGCAGGGCGAGCGACAGCGCCGCCACCCCCCAGGCCAGCAGCGGGGTGCGGAGCGAGTCGTAGAACAGCTTGCCCGCCGCCCCGGCGAGCAGGAGGGCCGCCATGGTGGCCACGCCCGTGTGGGCGAAGTGCGTGGTGCTCTGGCGGACGGCCAGGCTCTCTTGCAGCTGCTCGAGCTGGGTCCTCAAATCCTGGGTGTTGGCGCTCATCTCGGAACCGAGCACCCTACATCAGCACGCCCCATGCGTCGAGTCGCCCGCCCGGGGCCCCGGCCGACTCTCGGCACTCCAACGAATTCCACCGTCACGGCAACCACCCCCAGGGGCCGGCCTCATCCGGGCCATCACCCGGACGCACACCCGTGGGCGGGTTGGCTTGCCAGTGCGGAACCTTGACGCTACATGCGCGAGGACATGCTGACCCACTCGCGGACCGACGCCTCCATGAGCCCCGACCCCCAGCTGTCCTCCATCGAGGACGCCATCACGGACATCCGCGAGGGCAAGTTCGTCATCGTCGCGGACGACGAGGACCGGGAGAACGAGGGCGACCTCATCATGGCGGCGGAGATGGTGACGCCCGAGCACCTGGCGTTCATGGTGCGGCACACCAGCGGCATCGTCTGCCAGCCCATGCTCGCCGACCGGCTGGACGCCCTGCGGCTGCCGCAGATGGTGGCGGACAACAACGAGTCCCACCGCACCGCCTTCACCGTCTCCGTGGACTTCCGCCACGGCACGTCCACGGGCGTGTCCGCGGCGGACCGCGCCAAGACGATCCGCGCGCTGGTGGACCCGACGACCCAGGCGGACGACTTCCTGCGCCCCGGCCACATCTTCCCGCTGCGCTACCGCGAGGGCGGCGTGCTGCGCCGCGCGGGCCACACCGAGGCCACCGTCGACCTCTCCCGGCTGGCGGGCCTGGCGCCCTCCGGCATCCTCTGCGAGCTGGTGAAGGACGACGGCACGATGATGCGGATGCCGGACCTGAAGGCCTTCGCGCGGGAGCACGACCTGCGCGTCATCACCATCGCGGACCTCATCGAGTACCGCCGCCGCAAGGACCGGCTGGTGCGCCGCGAGCCGGGCCAGCACACCGTCACCACGCGCTACGGCGAGTTCACCGCGCTGACCTACACGTGGCTGCCGGACAACGCGAAGTCGCTCGTCCTGGTGAAGGGCGACCCCGCGTCCCGCCCCAGCGCGCTGGTGCGCCTGCACGCCGCCTGCGCCATGGGCGACGTGTTCGGTTCACCCTCCTGCAACTGCAACGCGCTGCTGGACCAGGCGCTCGCGCGCATCGCGCGCGAGGGCACCGGCGTGCTGGTGTACCTGCCCGGCATGCACGGGGATGACTTCGGCATCCACCACAAGCGCAACACGGACGGCAGCAGCGACCTGCGCGGCGGGCCGCACGAGACGCGCGACCTGGGCATGGGGTGCCAGATCCTCAACGACCTGGGCGTGCGCTCGCTCCAGGTGATGACCAACACGGACATCACCTACCGGGGCCTCGCGGGCTTCGGGCTCACCATCGACAAGCGCGTCCCGCTGCTCGCGGACTGACGACGCGCGGGGGGTGGCGCGCGATGGGCGCCCCACCCCGCCCTCAGCCCAGGTCCGCCAGGGCGCCGCGCACCGCGTCCAGGTTCGCGGGCAGCTGCACCGGCGGATTCGCGTAGCGGCTGGTGACGTCCGCCAGGGCGCCCCGGTGGTAGCCCACCTTGAAGTCCGCGAACTTCAGGCCGTGCGCAGTGGAGATGACCGCCACGCGCGAGCCCTTCGCGATGACGCCCTGGGCGACGAGCTTCTCCAGCGCCGCCAGGGCCACGCCCGTCTGCGGACAGGTGAAGGTCCCCTCGCGGTCCGCGCGGGCGGCGGCGTTGGACAGCTCGGACTCCGTCGCCTCCTCCACGACGCCGTCGAACGCCTTCAGGATGCGCACCGCGCGCTTGAAGGACACCGGGTTGCCAATCTGGATGGCGGACGCGAGCGTGCTCCCCGCCTGCATGGGCACCAGCTCGCGGAAGCCCCCCCGGAACGCCTGGGCCAGGGGGTTGGCGCGCTGGGCCTGGGCCACGGCGATGCGCGGCCTGCGGGAGATGAGCCCCAGCTCCCGCATCAACTCGAAGCCCTTGCCCAGGGCGCTGGCGTTGCCGAGGTTGCCCCCCGGAATCACCACCCAGTCCGGGGGCTCCCAGCCCAGGTCCTGGCACAGCTCCACGGCGACCATCTTCTGGCCCTCGATGCGCAACGAGTTCATCGAGTTGGCCAGGTACAGCCCCTTGTCCGCCGTCACCGCCTGCACCAGCCGCATGCAGCCGTCGAAGTCCGTGTCGAGCGACAGCACCCGCGCGCCGTTGGAGATGGGCTGCACGAGCTGGGCGAGCGACACCTTGTCGCGCGGCAGGAACACCACGGCGGGGATGCCCGCCGCCGCGCAGTAGGCGGAGAGCGCCGCGGACGTATCGCCCGTGGAGGCGCACGCCACCGCGCGCAGCGGGACGCCCCGGGCGCGCATGTGCTTCACCGCGGAGACGAGGACCGTCATGCCCCAGTCCTTGAAGCTCCCCGTCGGGGACACGCCGCACTCCTTCAAGTCCAGCGCCGCGAGCCCCAGTTCGGAGGCCATGCGCGGCAACGGCTTGAGGGGGACCCGGCCCTCGCCGAGCGAGACGATGTCCTCCACGGGCAGCTCGGGCAGCGCCCACTCGCGCTTGCCCCACACGCCGGAGGCGTCCGGCAGGCGCGCGGAGCCGAAGCGCGACTCGAAGCGCTGCTTCCACTCCCTCGCGGGCACGGCCTTCAGCGCGGTCACGTCGTGCCGGACCTCGAGCAGTCCCTCGCACTTCGGGCACCGGTAGACGACGTCCAGGAGCGAGGCGCGGAAGTCACACCCCTCGCTGCACGCATACTCCGCCCGGAAGGCGGCCCCCGCGGCGCTCATGCCTCCTCCCGGTCACGCACGCCACACTCTCCGCAGGTCCTGCCGGGGCGCATGGGCGTATGGCAGGTCGGGCAGGGCTTCCAATCGTCGTCGGCGCCTCCCGGGCCCTTGGCCGCCACGGGCGCCACCACGCGCGTCCGGGGCAGGCGCATGCCGCAGTTGTCGCAGAGGAAGCCCTCGGCCTGGACGTTGCGGCAGTAGCGACAGACGACCGAGCCGATGGCCGGGGCCGCGCGCACGCCGTCATCCACGGCGCGCCCCGTGTCCAGCTCCGGCAGGAGCGCCACCTGCACGGCCCCCGTCGCCGGGGCGCGCGTCAGCTCCAGTTCGGGGACCACCTGCGGCGGCAGGTCCGGACCGCTGCGCAGCCGCGTCAGGTCCAGTTCGGGCAACGTCGGCGCCTCGACGGCGTCACGGCCTCCGGCGTGAGGCGTCAGCTCCAGTTCGGGCAGCGGGGCCACGGCGGGGGCCGCCGACGCCACGCTGCTGGGGAAGCGCTTGCCGCAGACATCGCACTCGGTTCCCTCGGGCTGTACGTGGTCACAGACCGGACAGATGATCATGCACCGGACGTTAGCGGGCCGCCACGCTCGGGGGCAACGCGCCCGCGAGGCCCCGCGATGGCCTCCAGGCATGCGGGGCCGGACGACGCTTCCGTGCTTGACGTGGCCCGGAAAGCCGGGGCGGGCTCAAGGCCGTGTCGGGCCGGACTCGCCCGTCAGCGGGACGAAGCGGACCGGCAGCAGGGACTCGACGGTGGGGAGCGCGCCGGGCTGGCTCGCGCGCTGGATGCGCAGCAGCTCCTGGGCATGCGCGACGGGGCCCACGGGGATCACCATCCGCCCGCCTCGCGCCAGCTGTTCGAGCAGCGCGCGTGGGACCTCCGTGGGCGCGGCCGCGACGAGGATGGCATCGAAGGGCGCCTCCTCGGGCCAGCCGCGCGCCCCGTCTCCCTGCCGGAACCGCACGTTGAACAGGCCCAGGGCCTCCAACCGCTCGCGGGCCGAGCGGGCGAGCTCCGGGACGATCTCCACCGTGAAGACCTCCTGGCACAGCAGCGACAGGACCGCCGTCTGGTAGCCGGAGCCCGTGCCAATCTCCAACACGCGCTCGTGCCCCCCGAGCTGGAGGGCCTCCGTCATCAGCGCCACGATGTAGGGCTGGCTGATGGTCTGCCCATGCCCGATGGGCAGGGGCGCGTCGGCGCCCGCGCCAGCCCTCTCCGACTCCGGCACGAAGTCCGCCCGCGTCAGGATGGCGATCGCCTCCAGCACGCGTCGATCCCCGATGCCCTGTCTCGCCAGATAGTCGGCCCGGCTCCAGTCGCCCATGTCTCGAAGCTGCGCATCCCCGGAGCTGGATTCATGCCTCGCCGGCTCGATGCCTCGCGAGAGGCGGCGCGTGCCCACCCACGCCCGTGGGAGCGACGACGGCTTGGGCATGCGGGACGCCACGCCCTCCCTGGAGAAGCACGGCACCATCGACGCGACGGCGCCGTGCCAGGAGCCCCGCCTCCGCTCAGAAGGGACAGACCGTGCCGACCGGCAGCGCGCAGCGCCGCACGACGCCGTCACACTTGATGGAACACGTGCTCCACTCCATGCAGACCTGGGCGTTGGCGTTGCAGCGGAGGACCGTGCGGTCGGGACAGACGACGAAGACATCCGTGCAGGCCTCCATCGCGCCAACGGTTCCCTCCGGCGCCGCTTCGACCTCCACCGGGTCGACCGACTCGAGGGATTCGTCCTCCATCGGTCCGCAGGCCCCCACGGTCCACAGCGCCGCCACCGCGAACAGCATCCTTGCCGCCTTCATCGTCAGGTCCTTTCGGGTAGGGACAGCCCATCCAGGCTGGATCCGGAAAACCCGAAAGTCAAAACTACCCCGCCTATCCTATCCGACCCGGGCGAGCGCGAGGCGGCCTTCCCACCGCTCGTCGAGCGCCTTCACGAGGCCCTGGTGTTCGGCGGCCTTCATGTCCGGGTCCCTGGCGAGGATGCGCCGCGCCTCGGCCTGCGCCATGGAGAGGAGGTCTGCGTCCCGCGCGAGGTTGGCCACGGCCAGTTCGGGGAGGCCGCTCTGCCGCGTGCCCAGGAACTCGCCGGGACCGCGAATCTCCAGGTCCTTCTCCGCGATGACGAAGCCGTCGCTGCTCTGCTCCATCACCGCGAGCCGCTCGGTGGACTCCCACGAGCGGGCGCTGCTCGCGACGAGGAAGCAGTAGCTGGCCGCCGCGCCACGCCCCACGCGTCCCCGGAGCTGGTGGAGCTGGGACAGCCCGAAGCGCTCGGCGGCCTCCACCACCATCACCGACGCGTTGGGCACGTCGACGCCCACCTCCACCACCGTGGTGCACACCAGGAGGTCCAGGCGCTTCTCGCGGAAGTCCTCCATCACCGCGTCCTTCTCCTCCGCCTTCATCCGCCCGTGCAGGAGGCCGACGCGCGCCTGGGGGAACGCCTGTCGCAGCTTGTCCACGCCGCGCGTCGCGTCCTCCAGGTCCAGCTTCTCCGACTCCTCCACCAGCGGGTACACGACGTAGGCCTGGTGGCCCTTCTCCAGCTCCGCCGCGATGGCGGCGTAGACGCGTCCGCGCTGCTTGTCGTTGAAGACCCGCGTGGTGATGGGCGTGCGCCCCGGCGGGAGCTGGTCGATGATGGAGAGGTCCAGGTCGCCGTAGAGCGTCATCGCCAGCGTGCGGGGGATGGGCGTGGCCGTCATCACCAGCACGTCCGGCCGGGGGCCCTTGCTCATCAGCGAGTGCCGCTGCAACACGCCGAAGCGGTGCTGTTCGTCGATGACCGCGAGCCCCAGCTTCGCGAAGGCGATGTCCTCCTGGATGAGCGCGTGCGTGCCCACCGCGAGGTGGATGTCGCCCCGCGCCACGGCCTCGCGCACCTGTCGCTTCGCCTTCGCCGTCCCGGACGCGCTCACCAGCCCCACCTGGAAGCCCAACGGTCCGAGCACCTTGCGGAAGTTGCGCTCGTGCTGCTCCGCGAGGATCTCCGTCGGCGCCATCACCGCCACCTGGTAGCCGTCCTGCAACGCCAGCAACGCGGCGACCATGGCGACGGCCGTCTTGCCGCTGCCCACGTCGCCCTGCACCAGCCGGTTCATCGGCTCGGGGCGGACCATGTCCCGCGACAGCTCCTCCACCACGCGGGCCTGGGCGCCCGTGAGCTGGAAGGGCAGCGCCGACCGGGCCTTCTCCATCCGGGGCGCGGAGACGTCGAAGGAGATGCCGACCTCCGCCTTGATGCCCTGGCGCTTGAGCGCCATGCCCAGCTGGAGGAAGAACAGCTCGTCGAACGCGAGCCGCCGGTGCGCGGGGCTCTGGTGCGCGTCCAGCGCCTCCAGGTCGGCGGAGTCCGGCGGGAAGTGGATGAAGCGCAGCGCCTCCGGCAGGCCCATCAACTCCAGCTTGCGGCGCAGCTCAGCGGGGAGCGGATCCTCCAGCGCGTGCGCGTACTGCTCGCCGACCCTGGAGGCCAGCTCGCGGAAGGAGCGCTGCTCACCGCGCTCGAAGCCCGGATAGACCGGGACGATGCGGTTGAAGTGCACGGAGGTGACCGAGTCCAGGTCGTCCGCGGGTTCGATCTCCGGGTGGGCCATCTCCCGGCCGCTCATGGAGGCACGCACCTCGCCGGAGAGGACCAGGCGCTTGCCCACCGTGAAGCGGCTCTTCAGCCAGGGCCCCGCGTTGAAGTACGTCGCCGCGATGCTGCCGGAGCGGTCGCCCACCACCGCGCGGAACATGCGGCGGCCCGTCTTGCCCGGCACGAAGTCGGCGACCTTCACCGTCCCCACCGTGACGCCGCGCTCACCCGGCTCCAGCTCCGCGATGGTGCGCAGCCGACGGCGGTCCTCGTAGCAGCGGGGCAACAGGAAGAGGATGTCGCCCATCCGCCGCAGGCCCTTCTTGTCCAGCGCGGAGACGAGGCGCGGCCCCAGGCGCTTGCCGAGCGTCTTCAGCGGCGACGACAGCGGCCCCGAGCGCGGCGCGATGGACAGCAGCTTCGCCTCCGAACGCGAGGCCTCCGCCGCCACCGCCCGCTTCTTCTTGCGCTGGGCCTTGTCCTTCTTCGCCCGCCCCTTCTCCCCCGCGGACTCCGCGACGAGGTTGCCCGTGACGGCGCCGCGAGCGGCCTGGGGCCCGGACGACGAGCGCGGCGGGGGCACCCTGGCGCGGGGGGCCGCCGGCGGCGTCTCGCCCGACTTCCAGGCGGGAATCTGGACGTATCCGGGAGGCGCGTGCCCCACGCTCCCCGCTCCGCCCTGACCGGTGGAGGTCCGCAGACGCGGGGGGCTCGCCGGCTCGAGCAGTCCCTCCCGGACGGGCGCTCCGCTCCCCGGGGCCCGCGCGCGACTCCCGGCCGCGGGTGATACGCCAGGAGGGACCTGGGACGGAAGACGAGCCTCCTCGCCCGAGTCGCTCGCGCGCTCTCCGGACACACGCCGCGCGCTTCGTGGCCCGCCGAGTGCGCTCGGAGCGTCGTCACCCGCGCCCCTCGCGCCGGGCCCGAAGCCAGGCGTCGATACACGCGGAGCCCCTTCGCCGGTGGACCGCGCGCTCGCGGCACCACGGGCCCGTCGTGGCTCCCCGAGCGGAGCCTCGCGAGTCCCAGGCAAGGTCCGCTGTGCCGACCCTCCACCCGAGGCGCGTGCCGAAGCCCCCTCCGCGCGCCCCCCATCGCCTGACCGGACGGGGACGGCGTCGAAGAGAGGCCCGGACATCGCTCCACCCGGCTCCCCCGCACGGGCCTCCAACGGCACCCGCTCGCGAGGCGCCTCGCTCCGCAAGGAAGCCGCTCCAGCCCCAGGGCCCATCGCGACGAGCCCCTCCAGCTCCACCGGCAGCGCCACCCCACCGACCTTGAGCCCCGTCACCACACGCCGCAGCGCCGCCTTGCGACGCTCCGGGTCCGCGTGGTCCACGTAGGGCAACGCCGCGCGCAGGTGTCCCAACGCCTCGGCGTCCACGCCACTGGCCCCCGCCAGGACGCGCTCCACGACGGTGCGCAGTCCCTTGACGGTGGCCAGCATGGCGAAGTCGCGCTGGCACGCGTACCGCAGAGGTCCAACGAGGCTGGCGAGCGGATGGTTCACGCGAGGGTCACGCCCATCCATCCTACGGAACGGGGGTGACGTCTCCCAGAAAACGAGACCGGGGGAGCGAGCCGAAGCCCGCCCCCCCGCTGGCTCTTCGTGGTCTGTCGCCGCCTCAGCCTTCGGCCGCCGGCTCGTCGGGCTCGGGGTCCTCGAAGCGGATCTCCTGGATCTCCAGCTCGCGGACCCCGCCAGGGCTCTGCACCGTGGCGATGTCCCCCACGCGCTTGCCAATCAGGGCGCGCGCGACGGGCGACGTCACGGCGATCCACCGCTTCTTCAGGTCGGCCTCCAGCTCGCCGACGATGCGGTAGGAGACCGGCTTGTCCGTCTCCGTGTCCAACAGGTCCACCGTGGCGCCGAAGATGACCTTGTCACCGCCCAACTTCGCGGGGTCGATGACCTCGGCGCGGGCAATCCAGTCGTTGAGGTCCAGGATGCGGCCCTCGATATGCGACTGCTTCTCCTTGGCCGCGTGGTACTCGGCGTTCTCGCGCAGGTCCCCGTGTGCCCGGGCGACCTCGATTTCACGCGAGATCTTGCCCCGCTCGACGGACTGAAGGTGCTTCAGCTCCGCCTTGAGCTTGCGCAGACCGGAGGGGGTCATCGGGATGTTGTCGCTCCCGCTAGCCATCGACACAGCTCCTTCCACCACTCCCTGGTTCATGAACGAGTGAGGGCCGGCGCTCCTCGCGGAGCCCGGCCCCCACCATGAAGCGCCCAATGTAGGGAACCCGTGTCATGAAGGTCAACGAAACCCGTACATGGCACGCGCGGAGCCGCTGGGCGCACGCGGGGTGACCCGCTAGGCTGCCACGCGTGTTGTCCGTCCAGGAACTGCGCGCGCTCGCCGCGTCACTGCCCGCCGACGCCTTCGAGCGGCAGCTCGGGCCATTCGCCCTCATCCAGCGTCCTCCGTCGGAAGCCTCGGCGGCGGTCCTCGCCCCCACCCGCATGGCCGCCCCCGAGGACATCGGGATTGGCATGATGACCCTCCTGTTCGAATTCGAACATCTGCTGGTCGCGACGCTGCCGCCCCTGCGCTCGACGGAGCGGCTGACCATCGGCCGGCGCATGGACTGCGACCTCGTCATCGACGATGCCTCCGTCTCCAAGCTGCACGCGGAGCTGCGCTGGAGCGACTCCCAGAAGCGCTGCACCGTGCGGGACCTGGGCTCCACCAACGGGACGTTCCTCAACGCCGCCACACTGGCCACGCGCGAGGCGCCCGTCCGTGACGGCGACATCCTCAGCTTCGGGAACGTCCAGTTCTGGTACCTGACGGCGAAGACGCTGCACGAGCGCCTGCGTGCGGGCGACGCGACGGGCATGGGCTCGCGCAGCGGGTAGCCCTTGCCCGCGTCGCCCCGCGGCCACACGACCTCCTCCATGAGCACGCAACCCCGCGACGAGCACGAGTACTACGAGCGCATCTACACGGTCGTCGAGCAGGTGCCCCCCGGGAAGGTGGCCACGTACGGCGACGTGGCGACCATCGTCGGGGATGGGTGCGATGCCCGCATCGTGGGCCACGCCCTGGGCGCCCTCGGCGCGCGGCGCGCGGAGACGGTGCCGTGGCAGCGCATCATCAACCGCACCGGCGGCATCAGCACCTCCGGCCACGGCCAGCGCGAAATCCTCCAGGCCGAGGGCGTGACCTTCGACGAGAAGGGCCACGCGCGGATGGACGCGCACCACTGGAGCGGCCCCACCGAGGCATGGGCCCGCGCGCATGGCTTCCAGCCGCTGCCCCAGCGTCCGCCCCAGGCCCAGCTCACGTTGTTCTGAGCGACGTGCCACGCCGACGAGGGCCCGGCTCCCCGTCTGCTTGCTCATGGGAATGAACGCGCGAGAGTCATGCACCGGCCCGACGGCCGGGATTCGCCATGCCGCTCTCGCTGCTTCGCTGGAGTCTGCTCCTCCTCGTGTGCCTGCTCACGTGGGACGCCCTCGCCGCCGCCCCCCCGCCATCGCGGCGGCCGAAGGCGAAGGCGTCGAAGCTCGTGCGGCTGCCGGGGGGGCACCGCCTCCACCGTGACGCGGCGCTCGCCTTCCAGCGCATGGAGCGGGAGGCCGAGGTGGACGGCGTCCGCCTGCACATCACCAGCGGCTACCGCTCGCCGAGGGAGCAGCGGGCGCTCTACGAGCAGTACCGAAAGGGCCACGGCAACAGGGCCGCGAGGCCCGGGCGCTCCAATCACCAGCGAGGGCTGGCGGTGGACCTCGTCGTCGGCGGGGCGACGTCTCCGCGCTTCGCGTGGCTGGCCGCCAACGCGTGCCGCTTCGGCTTCCGCCGGACGGTGCGCTCCGAGCCGTGGCATTGGGAGTACCGGCCCCGCATCACCCTCCCCCCGCTCCCGGGCGAGGACTGCCTGGGGCGTCGCGTCGCCCCCGAGCCGCCGCCCGTGGTGAAGAACGACCCGAGCTGACACCCGGACTCCCCGTCCGGGCAGACGCGCCGCTATGCTGCGGACGTGAGCGCCCGGAAGCCCTCCCAGAAGTTCATCACCACGCGCTGGAGCCTCATCGCCGCGGCCGGTGGCGAGGACGCGCGCGCGGCGCTCGCGACGCTCTGCGAGGTCTACTGGCCTCCGTGCTACGCCTTCGTGCGGCGCCATGGCCACGACGCCGACACGGCCCTGGACTTGACCCAGGGCTTCTTCACCCGGCTGCTGGAGGGCAATGACCTGGCGAGCGTGGACCGGGAGCGGGGCCGCTTCCGCTCGTGGCTGCTCGCGTCGCTCAAGCACCACCTGGCCAACGACTGGCACCGCGCCCAGGCCCAGAAGCGCGGCGGTGGCGCGCCGCACCTGACCATCGACGCGACCGAGGCGGAGAGCCAGTACAGCCTGCTCGAGCTGTCCCACGACGTGACGCCGGAGCGCCTCTTCGAGCGCCACTGGGCGCTGTCCCTGCTGGAGCGCGCGCTGGGGAGCGTGCGCGAGGAGTGGCGGCGCATGGGGAAGAGCCCGCTCTTCGAGCGGCTCGCGGGCAGCCTCACCAGCGACGCCGAGCTGTCGTCCTATCAGTCCATCGCCGCCGACTTCGGGATGACCGAGAACACCGTCAAGGTCACCGTCCACCGGCTGCGCCAGCGATACCGGGCCGCGCTCCACGAGGAGATCGCCCTCACCGTCGAGAGCGACGACGCGGTGGAGGGCGAGCTGCGCTACCTCCTCGACGCGCTCGCTTGAACGCGCCCCGCCCCATGGCCACACCCCAGACGCCTCCGGCCTGCTCGAAGTGTGGCGCCGCGCTCTCCAGCGGCGTGTTGTCCGGCGCCTGTCCCCGGTGCCTGCTGACGGCCGCGATGGCGGGGCCGGAGCGGTCGCCCTCCGGCAACACGCTGCACGCGCTGCTGCCGCCGACCACGTCCCGGCTGCCCGTGCGCTTCGGCGACTACGAGCTCCTGGAGCGCATCGCGCGCGGAGGGATGGGCGTCGTCTTCAAGGCCCGCGACCTGAAGCTCCAACGGCTGGTGGCGTTGAAGATGATCGTCGACGGCGAGCTGGCGACGGAGGTGGACGTCCACCGCTTCCGCGCCGAGGCGGAGGCCGCCGCGCTCCTGGACCACCCGAACATCGTCCCCATCCACGAGGTCGGTGAGCACGACGGGCATCACTACTTCACCATGCGCCTCATGGAGGGCGGCAGCCTCGCCGACCACATGGAGCGCCTTCGCGCGGAGCCCCGGAGGGCCGCGGAGCTGATGGCCGCCGTCGCGCGCGCCGTCCATCACGGCCACCAGCGCGGCATCCTCCATCGGGACCTGAAGCCCCCCAACATCCTGCTGGACACGGAGGGACGTCCACACGTCGGTGACTTCGGAGTCGCCCGGCGCATCGCCCAGGAGGGCCTCACGCAGACGGGCTCCGTGGTGGGGACGCCCGCGTACATGGCGCCGGAGCAGGCCGCGGGCCGCGTCCGGAGCCTCACCACCGCCGCGGACATCTACAGCCTGGGCGCCATCCTCTACGAGCTCGTCGCAGGTCGCCCCCCCTTCGAGGGCGACACCGCGGCGCACATCCTCCGGCAGGTCGCGGAGCAGGAGCCGGCGCCGCTGCGCCTCGTCGCGCCGCGCGTGGACCGCGACCTGGAGACCGTCTGCCACAAATGCCTGGAGAAGAACCCGTCGCGCAGGTACGGCTCCGCGGCGGAGCTGGCACTCGAGCTGGAGCGCTACGCGCGGGGCGAGCCCATCGTCACGCGGCGCCCGGGCCGCGCCGGCCGCACCTGGCGCTGGTTCCGTCGCCACCCCGTCCTCGCGGGCGCGATCACCGTGGTGGCGTGGTTCCTCGTGTCCATGACGGCCGGTGCGCTCCACGTCGCGCTGGGACAGATGCGCGAGCGACGCGGCGAGGTCCTGGCGGCGAACACGCACGCGGCGCTCACGGCCGCGGGCGCGGTGCTCTACCAGCTCGACACATACCGCACCGCCGTCGAATGGGCGGCACAGACGCCCCTGGTCGCGGACGGCCTGCGCCAGGACGACACGGACGGGCTGCACCAGTTCCTGTACGTCATGGACCACACGGCCCCTCCCCGCCACGGCCTGCGGCTGCCCGACGGGAAGTCGCCGTTCACGGTGTGGCTGGTGCTGGATCGCCACGGCGTGGTGCGCGGACGCTGGCCGCGCTCGGACGCGCTGGTGCTGGGCCAGAGCCACGCGTGGCGCGACTACTTCGTCGGAGCGGAGCGAGCCGCGCGCGCGAAGACGACGACCGCGTATGTCTCCCGAGGCTTCGAGTCGGTGGTGGACGGACAGCACCTCTTCGCCATCTCCGCGCCCATCCTCGACGCGAACGGGGAGTGGCTCGGCGTCCTCGTCGCCATGTCCCGGACGGGCCCGACGCTGGGGAGCCTGCGACTCGACGCGCCCGACGAGCACGAGCCCCACGTCGTCCTCGTCGCCCCCCAGGACGCGCCGCGCGGCGGCAGCATCCCGGTCCTGGAGAGCGACCTGATGGTCATGGTCCATCCACGCCTGTCCCCCGGCCAGACGCGGCTGCTCGACGCGCCGACGACCCAGCGCGTGCGCGAAGCGCTCCGGCTCGCGCCCCGCCCCGGCCTGGAGAACCCCCAGTTCCCCACCCGCGACCAGGTCGTCCGCAGCGACGCGCACGTCGATGCCCTGGCGCCCGACGAGGGCCCGTGGCTGGCCGCCTACGTCCCCGTGGGCAGCACGAACTACGTCGTCATCGTCCAGACCCGCGACGACGCCATCCTCGCCCCCACGCGGACACTGCTGGGCCGGCTCGCCCTCTGGAGCGGCCTCCCCGCCCTGGCCGGTGGCGGTCTGCTCACCCTCCTGCTCACCCTGCTCCAGCGCAGGGCCCGGGGTTGAAACGCCCCAGGGGGGCGTCACACGGATGACACATTCCCCGGCTGTAACCTCCGCGTCGGAATTCCCCAGAAGGGGGTGAAGCGAATGGAGTGAACCAGCGGGGAGGTCGCGACGATGAATCCAACGCACGGCGTCTCGGGTCCGGAGTTCTTGTTCTTCGCGGGCGGCGGCCTCGTGGCCTGCATGGGAGTCGGAGCCCTGATGAACCGGCTCCTCCGCAATGGCCACGCGCATGGGCTGCACCAGGACGACGACCTGCCCCGGAGGCCCGACCCCTACCTGGTGGCGACGCTCGCGGGTCGCTCGGCCGTCATCGAGACGGCTCTCGCGCGGCTGCTCCACCAGGGCGCCATCCGGCTCGACCCGGGGCGCCTCGAGACGGACGCGAACCTCCCGCCCGACGCCCCGCGCATCGAGCGCGCCGTGTACAAGGCCGTCAGCCAGGGCGTCTACGAGACCGCGAAGCTGGCGCGCGAGGCCGCGCCCGCCATCGAGGCGCTCAAGGAGCCCCTGGTGGAGCGCGGCTGGCTCCTCGGCGCGGACCGGGCCTTCTTCTCCCGGTGGCTTCCCGCCCTGCCGCTCATGATCCTGATGCTGGCGATGTTCGCGCGGCTGCTCCAGGGCTTCGCGCGAGACAAGCCCATCGGCTACCTCGCGGTGCTCCTCCTGGTCTCCGTGGGGCTCCTCTTGTTCCGGGTCCGACCGACCTGGCGGACCCTCCGTGGCGACACCGTCCTCGCGAGGTTCCGCGACCAGCAGGAGCCGGTGAAGATGGCATCGCTGACCGCCAGCGGGACGGGGGCGCTCGACATCAACGACCTGGGCGTCTCGGTGGGCCTCTATGGCCTGGGCGCGGTGGCCCTCGCGGACTTCCAGGCGCTGGACCGGCAACTCAACGTGCACGCCGGCAGCACGGGCTCCTCGAGTGACGGAGGCGGAGGGAGCTGTGGCGGCGGAAGCTGCGGCGGAGGCTGCGGGGGTGGCTGCGGAGGCTGCTCGTGAGCATCCCCGGCCTCCAGGGTGTCGGCATCGGGTGGCGTCGCGAGCTGGCCCACGTCATCGACCGGATGCCCGACCTGGGCTTCGTCGAGGTGCTCGCCGAGCACCTGCCCGCGTCGGGTCCCCTCCCCTCGCCGCTGCTGCGACTGCGCGAGCGCGGCGTCCCCATCGTGCTGCACGCCGTCTCGCTGGGGCTGGGGGCCGCGGAGCGCCCATCGGAGCAACGCCTGGACGGGCTCGCGCGGCTGGCGGAGCGGCTGGGCGCGGTGTGCGTCAGCGAGCACCTGGCCTTCGTCCGCGCGGCGGGCATCGAGTCCGGTCACCTGCTGCCAGTCCCCCGTTCGGCCCTCATGCTGGAGGTCCTGGAGGAGAACATCCAGCTCGCCCAGGCGGCGCTGCCGGTCCCCCTCGCGCTGGAGAACGTGGCGTCCCTCTTCGAGTGGCCCGACCCTGCCTTCACGGAGGCGGAGCTGCTCGGGGCCGTGCTCACCCGGACGCGCGCGTCGCTGCTGCTCGACGTGGCCAACCTCTACTCCCACGTGCTCAACCACGGGACGGACGCGGAGGCGGTGCTCGACGTCGTCCCCCGGGACCGCCTCGCCTATGTCCATGTCGCGGGGGGCATCCGCCACGGCGCGCTCTACCACGACACCCACGCGCACCCGGTGCCCGAGGGCCCCCTGGCGCTGCTCGAGGCGCTCGCCGCGAGGCTGGGGCCCGTGCCGGTGATGCTGGAGCGCGACGACCACTTCCCTCCAGAAGACGTCCTCCTCGCCGAGCTGGCTTCGATGCGTGACGCCGTCGCGCGCGGCGCCGCGCCGCGACCTCTCACCAGCGAGCCCCGGCCATGAGCGCCCGCGAGCACCTCGCCCAGGCCCAGGCGGAGCTGGTCCGGGCCCTCGGCACGGGGGCGACCATTCCCGCGGGCTTCGACGTGGCGCGCGTGGAGGCGGCCTCCCGGGCCCTGCTCGACAAGCGGCGCAGACTGGTCGCGAAGACGTGGCCCTCGCTGGTGGCGGACCTGGGAGAGGACTTCGCCCCGCGCTTCGAGGACTGGGCGCGCCAACACCCCATGACGGTGGAGCCCAAGCCCCTGGCCGACGGGCGCGCGTTCGTCGAGTCCCTGCGCGCCCGAGGGCCGCTCCCATCGCGCGTGGCCAGGGCCGCGCTGGAGTTCGACATCCGCTTCCGCCGGGGCGCGCATGGCGAGGCCCTCCCTCGGCGCGGCTTCATGTTGCTCGTCCGACGCGAAGGCGCGGCGCGGCAAATCCAGGTGGCGCTCCGCCTCCCAGGGGGGCGCATCCGGCTCTGGCCCTGAGCGTCCCCTCCGCCCCGGGAACCTGGGGGTGGGGGCATGATTCCGAGGCGCGATATCGACTAGCGTGTCGGCTCTTTCCTGAACCGAGGGGGCGCATGCTCGTCGTGCCATCCATGTTGGACGCCGTCACCGTCTACGCGGAGGGGGCGCTGTGTACGCGCCTGGCCACGCTCCGGCTCGAGGACGACCGCGTCCCCAACGAGGTCCGCATCAACGGGCTGCCGCTCTCGCTGCGGCCCGGCACCCTGCGCGCCTTCGTGCGACAAGGGCCTCCGGGACTCCAGGTCAGGGACCTGCGCGCCACGTTCGACGTGCAGCTGCCCCCCGAGGTGGACGTCCCCCACGAGCACCGCGCCCTGGAGGAATCCATCGCACGACTGGCGGACGTGCAGGCGCGGTTGGAGGAGGTCCAGCGCGAGCTGCAGACACTCGGGAACCTGGAGCCCGAGTTCCCCCCGAAGAAGAAGGACGCGCCGGATCCCCACGAGGCGCCGGTCGAGGCGCTCCTCGCGCTGGCCTCGTTCGTGGATTCGGAGCTCGCGGCGCTGCACGCGCGCCGGCTGGACCTGGAGCGACAGCGGAGGGACGCCCTGGACGATGTCCAGGTGCGCCGCCAGCGCATCCACGAGGCGTCCTCCTCCGTGCGAGGCGAGCGCGCCCGGGTGTACCGCGCGGCCGTGTTGCGGCTGTCCGGCAATCCCTGGCCCCGCGAGCAGCCCGCGCTCATCGCGCTGGAATACGCCGTCCCCGGGGCGCGCTGGGTGCCGACCTACGACCTGCGCCTGCCGCGAACGCTGGAGGAAGGCACGCTGCGCATGCGCGCGTCCGTGCTCCAGCGCACCGGCGAGGACTGGTCGGACGTGAAGCTCTCCGTCTCCACCGCCTCGCTCGACCGCAAGGCGGAGGTGCCGGAGCTGAAGGCCCTGCGCATCGGGCGACGGCAACCGCCGCCTCCTCGCTCCGGGTGGCGCGAGCCTCCCGCCGGCCTGGACGAGCTGTTCTCCGGCTTCGATGCCCTCCACGCGCCACCTCCACCACCGCCCCCGCCCATCCCTCCGCCGCCCCTCCCGGCGGCCCCCATGCCGGTCATGGCCGCGCCGCTCGAGGACTTGGACGACGAAATGGAGGAGCTCGAGGAGGAGGGCCGGGAAGCTCTCGTCCTCAAGGCCCACACCGCGTCGTACGGAGGAAGCCCGGCTCGCAAGCCCCAGCCTCCGGGCAACGCGCCGCGCGCGGCCGCTCTGAGCGCCTCGATGCCAGCCTCGGAGTCCCGCAAGAAGCGCTCCGGGGGAGGCGTCCGGGCCTCCGCGAGCGCCGCCTCGTCCCGCCGCGCCAGCAGGGTGTCCAAGGAAACGAGGAACCTGGAGGAGCCCGAGGCGCCCCTGGACGAGGCCCTCGACGAGGCCCGGGGCGGGGGCATGGCCCACGAGCTCGCCCCCGAGCCCGTCGACCTGCCCGGGAGCGTGGAGCCCACGGACGCGCTGCTCGACTACGACCGGCTGGAGCTGGCCTCCGCGGAGGACAAGGCACACCGGGGACGTCTGCGCCCCCGGCCCGCGCACGTCACCCGCGAGGTGCTCGCCCTGCAGGCCCTCCACATCCAGGTGGACATCCTGACGCTCATCGCCGTGTGCGAGCGGGAGGTCTCCACCATCTGGAGCGCGCCCCTGCCCACCTGGGGCGTCCCGCCGCGTGACTCGGCGATGCACTTCGACGCGCGCTTCGACGTGGAGTGCCGCGCGGACGTCCCGTCGGACGCGACGTGGCACACGCTGCCGGTCCTCGTCGTCCCCATGGGCATCTCCGCCGAATACGTCTGTGTCCCGTCCGTGGAGTCCCGCGCCTTCCGCACGGTGCGGCTGGAGAATCGGACGCCCTACCCGCTGCTCGCGGGGCCGGTGGACGTCACGCTCGGCGACGAGTTCCTCATGACGTCGCCGCTGCCCACCCTGCCACCCGGCGCCACGCAGCGGCTGGGCCTGGGCGTGGAGGAGTCCATCAAGGTCGCGCGCAACACGCGCTTCGACGAGGTCGCCGGTGGCCTCTTCAACTCGACGACGCTGACGCACCAGGTGTCCGTGGAGCTGGCCAACCGGCTCCACAATCGCGTGCTCATCGAGGTCTGCGAGCGGGTCCCCGCCGTTCCGAATGGCGCGGAGAAGGAGATCAAGGTGGAGGAGGCGGAGATTGCTCCGGCCTGGCAGAAGCGCACGCCGCTCCCAGGGGAGCAGCCGGTGGAGGGCGAGCGGGCCTGGCGCGTGGTGCTCCAGCCGGGTGAGGCGCAGACGCTGCGCGCGACGTGGACCGTGAAGATTCCCGCCAACAAGATGCTCAACGGCGGCAACCGGAGGACCTGATGGACACGCCCCTCATCCTCCCGGTGGTCAAGGTCACCCTCCTCGAGGACCGCGCCCTGGTGGAGCGGCGCGGCGAGGTGCCGCTCGTCGCGGGCGCCCAGCGCCTGGTCATCTCCGGCCTGTCGCCGCTCGCCGTGGACCGCTCGCTCCAGGCGAAGGTCGCGGGTGGCACGGTGTCCCAGGCGCGCATCCGCCGCTCGCGCAAGCCCCACCGCCCCGAGGCCCTGCGCGAGCACCGCTCGGAGCTGGGCCGCCGGGTGGCGGAGCTGGAGCAGCAGGAGCACCGGGCGCTCACGGACGTGGAGCGCCTTCGCGCGCGCCAGACGCTGCTGGGCACGGCGCACGCGGACGTCTATCGCGCCATCGCCGAGCAGGCCGGCGCAGGCAAGGCCGCCACCGAGGTCTGGAAGCGCCAGCTCGACACCGTCCGACGGGAGAAGGAGAAGGTCGACGCGGAGGCCCGCAAGGCCGCGCACGCGTTGGAGCAGCTCCAGCGGCAGCTCGCCCAGGCGCGCGCCGCCGAGGCGGGGACGCAGGACACGCCACCGACGCTCGACGTGCACGCCGAGTTGGAGCTGGGCCATCCCGCGGGGGGAACGACGCAGGTGAGCGTCACCTACCTGGTGCCCTGCGCCGCCTGGCGCCCGGCCTACCGCGCGACGCTCGAGCCCGGCGCCAACAACACCCTCGCGGTGAGGCTGGAGTGCGAGGCCGTCGTGTGGCAGCGCACCGAGGAGGACTGGAAGGACGTGGAGCTGGCCTTCTCCACCGCGCGCCCCACGCTGGGCGCCAGCCCTCCGCGCCTCGAGGAGGACTGGTTGTGGCTGCGCGAGCGGACGGAGCGAGAGAAGCAGGTGGTGGAGGTGGCCGTCCGCGAGGAGGTCATCCAGACGACGGGCGAGGGCGGCACGACGCGGCGTGAGCAGGAGCTGCCCGGCATGGACGACGGCGGAGAGCCCCTGACGCTGGCGGCGCCCCACAAGGCCAGCGTGCCGCCGGACGGCGAGTCCCACCGCGTCCCCCTGTTCCACTTCAGCGCGCCCGCGACCTCCGAGCTGCTGGTCGCGCCGGAGCAGTCGCCCCTCGTCCACCGCGTGGCCCGCTTCGAGAACACGGGGCCGGCGGTGTTGCTCGCGGGGCCGGTGGACCTGGTGCGAGGCAGCGGCCACGTGGGGCGCTCGCAGCTGCGCTTCACGGGCCGGGGCGAGCACTTGCGGTTGGGCTTCGGCAGCGAGGACTCGCTGCGCGTGGCCCGGCAGGCCCAGTGGGAGGAGGAGACGAGCCGCCTCACCAGCCGCAAGGTGAAGACGCACCACGTGCGGCTGTTCGTCTCGAACATGGGGGCGCAGGCCGCGCCCGTGGCGCTGGAGGAGCGCATCCCCGTCTCGGAGGTCGACTCGGTGAGCGTCCAGCTCGTGAAGGACGCCACGAAGCCCGCTCCGACGCGCGTGAGCCCGGACGGCATCGTCCGCTTCGAGCTGACCGCGCCGCCCCGCTCGCAGCAGGAGCTGACGCTCGTCTACACGCTGACGTCGTCGTCGAAGGTCGCCGGGCTCTGACCCGCGCTGGCGCGGCCTGGAGGGAGTCCTCCAGGCCCGCCCTCTCTCAGTGGGGGATGACCTCGACGTAGTTGCCGTACCGGGTCTGGATCTCCGACACGTACTTCACCGGCTCCGAGCCCCGGCAGTAGCCATGTCGCGCGCGCCGGTAGTGCGCCGGCTTCTCGAGCATCAGCATGGCCTTCTCCACGTGGCCGAACCAGCGGTTGGGGTCCAGGCCCTGCTCGCGCGCCAGTCGCCGGGCGTCGAGGATGTGGCCGAGCCCGGCGTTGTACGACGCGAGCGCGAAGCGCAGGCGCTGCTTGAAGGGAATCTCGGGCGCGATGCGACCGATGAGCTGGTGCATGTACTTCACGCCCGCGTGGATGCCCTGCTCCGGGTCCTCCAGTTCGCGGAAGCCCAGCTCGACGCCGGTCGCGGGCATCACCTGGAAGAGGCCTCGCGCGCCCACAAAGCTGCGCGCCTTCGGGTCGAAGCGGCTCTCCTGGAACATCTGCGCGACCATCAGCCGCCAGTCCAGGCCGTAGCGCGCCGAGTACGAACGCACCAGCGGGTCATAGGGAGAGATGGTGCCCGCCGCCGCGTCCATCGTCGCGGGCGCCTGCTCCCGGTGGCCCTCGAAGTAGCGACGACGGGCCAGGTTGTACTCCATGCCCCGGTACGTCTTGCGCACGAAGCCGTCGAGGAACGCGCGCAGCTTCACGTTGCCCTTGCGCACCGCGAAGGCGATGCCGTGGTGTCCGTCCTTCCCGGCCGGCGTGCCCTCGCCCGGAATCGTGAGGGCGGCCTCGACGTCGTCCCGGTAGACGCGCTCGGCGGCGAGGATGTGGCTGTCCGTCACGGTGAAGGGAATCTCGCCACGGGCCACGCGGTCGATGAGTGTCTCGGTGTCCATGTCCTCCGGCTCCTCGACGATGTCGAAGCCATGGCGCGCCTTCAGCGCGGTCAGCGGCGCGAAGTGACTGGAGGAGCGACGCAGGTGGATGGCCCGGCCCTTCAGGTCCGCGAGCGACGCGGGGCGCTCGGCGCCCGTCTTCTGCACCAGCACTTCGTCCACGAAGAGATAGGGCGTGGTGAAGGCGACACGCTGCTGGCGCTCGGGCGTGACGGTGAGCGCGGCGGCGACGACGTCCCCCCGCCCCTCCTCGAGCCACGTGAGCAGTTCCTCGTAGGTGGGCGGCACCACGACCTCCAGGCGGACCTTGAGCGCGTCCGCGGCCAGCTTCGCCATCTGGTAGTCGAAGCCCGCCTGCTCGCCGCGATGCAGGAAGTACGTGACGGGGCTGTTGCGGGTGAGCACGCGCAAGACGCCGCGCTTGCGGACGCCGTCGAGGTCCCCGGTGAAGACCTGCTCACGGTGGTCGGTGAGCGCGCGCTCGATGAGGAAGCCATCCAGCGCGGCGCGCAGCGCGGGGTTCTCCAGGCGGACGGCCCAGGCGAGGCCACGGCCCTCCGCGATGGGGAACAGCGCCTCCACGTCCGGGTTGTAGGTCTCGATGGAGGCCAGCAGGTGGCTGTCCAGCACGGTCAGCGGGCGCTCGCCCCGGGAGACCTCCCATGCCAGCTCCTCCGGCTCGATGGATTCGGGCACGGCCTCCACGACGAGCCCCGGAGCCTTCTCCTTCGCCAGGGCGGCGAGTGACGCCGCGAAGGTGGAGCTGGCGCGGACATGCACCACGCGGCCAGCGAGCGCCTCCGGCGAGCGAGGAAGGTCGGGCGCGCCGCGCTTGCCGACCAGCACCTCGCTCACCCGGGCCAGCGGGCGGGTGAACGCGACCTCCTTGCTCCGTTCGGCAGTCACCGTCACGTCCGCGGCGATGATGTCTCCGCGCCCCTCGCGTAGCAGTGGGACGAGCTGGTCGAACCGCTCGACGGAGAGGAACTCCACCGTCATGCCGTGCCGCTGGGCGAAGCGCTCCAGGAGCACCCGCTCCTGCGAGCGGGGTGTGACCTGGCGCGGCAACGAAGCCTCGTCCGTGCCCTCGACGAGCACCCGCAGGACTCCACGCTCACGCAGCGCGGGCAGGTCCCCGGTGAAAGGCGGCGCCGGGGGAGGCGGGGGCGGCTCCTCGACCTGTCCCGGAGGCACCGCCACGGGAGGCAGGAGCTGCTCGGGGAACGGCGGGTCCTCGAGCTCCGCGGAGGCGACCGGCGCGGGAGGAGCCGGCGGCGGCGCCGGGGGCTCCTGCTTGCAGGCGGTGACGATGCTCACGAGCAGCGCGGCGCGGAGCAGCCCACGCGACGATGCGGTCCAGGACGACGGCTTCATGGGAGACTCCCCCTCCTCGACTCCGGTGACTCCATCCGCTGGAGGCCCCGGAGCCCCTCGGGCGAGACATCTAGCCGATGTCCCGGGGTGGAATCACGCGCCCCGCCCGTCGACGCGGACGGCGACTCGTCGGTCCCCACCCGGAGTACGGGAGCACCGGGTGCCCGCCGGTGTACGTTCCCTCCACGAGGAACGGCTCCATGAAGACGAAGGCCCCACCGCCCATCCACCTGCTCGCGGGGCGCGCGACGCTCCCGCTCATCGAGACGTACTTCGAGCTGAACCACCTCAAGCACCTCTTCCGTCAGGGGTGGCTGCGCGTGGGCGTGGGGCCGGAGCGATGCGAGAGCGTCGCGGAGCATTCGCTCTTCGTCGCGCTGCTGATCCTGTTCATCGCGGACACCTGGTTCCCGACGGTCGATGCGTCCCGCGCCGTGCGCATCGCCCTGCTCCACGACCTGGGCGAGGCCTACGTGGGAGACCTCACGCCTCACGACGGCGTGGCCCGGGAGGACAAGCACGCCCTGGAGCGACGCGCGATGGAGCGGCTGGTGGGCAAGCTCCCTCGCGGCGCGGAGTACCTGTCCCTGTGGGACGAATACGAGCAGGGCACGTCCCTCGAGGCCCGCCTCGTGAAACAGGTGGATCGACTGGAGATGGGGCTCCAGGCGTGCGTCTACGAGAACCAGGGCCAGGGAGACCTCTCGGAGTTCTTCGCCTCGGTCGACAAGGCCCTGGAGGCGCCAGCGCTGCGAGCGCTCCTCGTGGAGCTGGAGTCGTTGCGGCCCGACTGACGGCTCAGCCGAACCAGCGCCCGGCGGCGGGCGCGAGGATCCGGACGCGCTCTCGCAGCGTCGGCGGCAGCCGCTCCTCGATGAGCGCGCGGACGTCGTGGGGCGCGAGCGACTGGCTGAAGTGCATCAGGACGAGGGCCTCGTTGCGGAAGCGGTCCGCCTGGGCGATGAGCTCGTCGAGGTGCAGGTGCGCGCGATCCCTCGCGTCCTGCACGGGGCGCTTCGGGTCCACGAAGGTGCACTCGATGACGAGCACCCGCGAATCGAAGAGCCCCGGCTCCGTCTCGAGGACCTTCGAGAGCGTGTCCGTCGCGTAGGCGAGCTCGAGGTGTTCGCGCGCGACGAAGAGGTCCTCGCCCGCCTTGCGGCGGCGGGCAATCTCCTGGGGAGGCGTGTCGAGGAACTCCGGTCGCAGCTTCGTGACGCGGCGGAGGAACTGGTAGCCCAGGGACGGCACGGAGTGGTGCGTGCGGAACGCCCGGACATGCAGGTCATGACCGAGCGGCTTCACGTCCCCCGGGCGCATCGGCACCGTGCGCACGTCCATGGACGTGTGGTGCAGACGGCCCAGCACCGCGAGGGCCTCATGGACCTGCGCTTCGATCTCCGCCGGGAGGAACAGCTGGGGCGCGCCCTTCCCCAACAGCCGGCGGATGCCCAGCAGCGAACCGAGCCCGCTGGCATGGTCCGGGTGGGCGTGGCTCAGGAAGATGCGCTCGGTCCCCGCGAAGGAGCGGACGGGGACTCCCACGTCGAGCACCACCTCCAGCTCCGGCACCTGGAGGGAGGTGTACACGCCTCCCACGGAGATTCCTCGAACGGTGTAGGGCCCCGCCTGGACTTCATCGAGCATTGCCGGCGCTTATCGCTCGACGAGGCCACGGGCCGCAACCACGTGGGCCCCTCTCAGTTGCGAGCCCGCTCGTATTGATGCGGCCAAGCGACGTCGGCGCCCAGGCTGCGCGCCGCTCGCAGCGGCCAGTACGGGTCCCTCAGCAGCTCGCGCGCCAGGAACACCATGTCCGCCTGCTCCGTGCGCAGGATGTGCTCGGCCTGCATCGCGGAGCGGATGAGCCCCACCGCACCCGTGGGCACCTGCGCCTCTCGACGGATGCGCTCGGCGAAGCGCGTCTGGTAGCCCGGGCCCGTGGGAATCTTCACGCCCGGGACGTTGCCTCCCGACGAACAATCGATGAGGTCCACCCCCTCCTTCGCCAGGATGCGCGCCAGCGCGATGGAGTCCTCCACCGTCCAGCCCCCCTCCACCCAGTCGGTGCACGACAGGCGCACCAGGAGCGGCAGCTCGTCGGGCCACTGCCGCCGTACGGCGTGCACCACCTCCCGCAAGAACCGGATCCGGTTGTCGAAGGTGCCGCCATAGGCGTCGTCCCGGCGATTGCTCAGCGGCGAGAGGAACTCATGGAGCAGATAGCCATGGGCCGCGTGGATTTCGATGACCCGGAAGCCCGCCGTCCGGGCCCGGACGGTCGCGTCCGCGAAGGCGCCCACGATGCGCGCGATAGCCGCCACGTCGAGCGGCTCGGGGGCAAGAGACTTCGCGTCGAACGGCTCGGGCCCGGGCCCCACGGGGCGCCACCCGCCCGCCCCCGGAGCCACGGCGCCACCACCCTCCCAGGGAGGCGCGGTGGACGCCTTGCGTCCGGCGTGGGCCAGCTGGACGCCCGGCGTGGCGCCGTGCTTCGAGAGGAAGCGGGTGATGCGCGCCAGCGAGTCGATGTGCGCGCCCTTCCACAAGCCCAGGTCCCTGGGCGAAATGCGCCCGATGTCCTCGACCGCCGTGGCCTCGACGAGGATGAGCCCGGCGCCGCCGACCGCGCGGCTGCCCAGGTGGACGAAGTGCCACTCGTCAGCGAAGCCGTCGGAGGCCGAGTACTGACACATGGGTGAGACGCCCACGCGGTTGCGCAGGGTGACGCCCCGCAGGGTCAACGGCGTGAACAACAGGCTGCTCATGACTCCTCCATGGGCGTGCCCGGGTTGGGCGCGCCCACGCGGTCATTCTGCGGGGCAGGCACCGGCGTCGCAGCGGGAAGTCGCCGCCATTGTCAGGTGGTACGCGCCGCCCTGCTCCGCCGTGTCCGAAACACCGGCCCCGCGAGCCCGGAAGTCGCCCGCTGGAGGCTCAGCGCCCCTCGCGCTTCGCCGTCGACGGCAGCCCCAGGGCCTCCCGGACCTCCGCCGTGGAGCGCCCGGCCCAATGGCGACGGTGGTTCTCCAACGTCGCGAAGCTGCGCGTCTCCATCCGGTCCAGGTAGAGCGTGCCGTCCAGGTGGTCCAGCTCGTGCTGGAGGATGCGCGCATACCAGCCCGTCGCATGCACCGTCACGGGCTGTCCCTGCTCGTCCAGGGCCTCCACCTTCACGCCACGGGCGCGGGCCACCAGCGCGGTGAAGCCGGTGACGCTGAGACACCCCTCGTGGAACTCCGCGGGCGTGGCGTCCTCCACCGTGAGGCGCGGGTTGACGAGCACCTGGAAGGGAACCGGGGCGCGCTCACGCGCCGCGAGGTCCGCGGGAGGCACGGCGGCCTGGTACTCGGCGCGGTCCTCGATGACCACCAGCCGCAGCCCCACGCCCACCTGGGGCGCGGCGAGGCCGACTCCGGGCGCATCCCGCATCGTGTCCCGCATCAGCGCGACGAGCCGCTGGAACTCGGGACTGCCAATCTCCTCGGGCGTCAGGTCCCGGGCCTTCTGACGCAGGACCGGCTCTCCTGCCTGGACGATCTTGAGCACCATCTCCCCAGGGTAGCAGGCACGCCGGGAGGTCGGTCGCGTGAAACCAGGGAGCCACCCCCATTGGCCCCGGGTGAGCTCGGGCGCTAGGCTTGCCCTCCATGGCTCGCCGCAAGAAGGCCGACGAGATGGCCGCGCGCGTCCGCAACCTGATTGCGATGGACGCCAATGGCATCATGCGCAGGCTGGATGCCCGCCGTGACGAGATGTTCAACCTGTTCTCGCGGCTGCGCAGCCGCGAGCCCCTGCTCGAGACCATCGACTCGCGCTATGCCGGGAGCGCGTTCGAGCAGCTGGTCCATCTCTCCGAACACGAGCAGGCCGTGGTGGATCGCTACTACACCTGCCTCGACGAGATGCGCTGGTACTTCACGTACACCGAGGACATGCCGGGCACCGCGCAGGTCAACTTCACCAAGCTGCACAAGCGGCTGGAGGAGGCCTACCGCCTGCTCGTGGTGACGCTCGGCCCGCCAGCCTCCGTGGATGGCGCGCGCGTGGTGGACGTCGAGGTCCTCCGCCGCGAGGAAGCCCAGGCGCCCACGGAGAAGACGCTGGTCAGGCCCGGTCCGGAGCGCCCGCGCCGCGCCTCCCCCGCCTGAGGCGGCGCGCTCAGGCGGCCGTCGTGACGGGGAGCGCGTTCGCCGCTGGCAGCGGCTCGGTGACCGCCGTCGGGGCGGCGAGCCTGCGCATGGAGCGCTTGCCGACGACCACGTCCACCATCTTCCGGACGCGCGTCCACACGCTCTCCTGCACGTAGGGGATGCCGTACTTCTCGCAGAGCGCGCGGACCTTCGGCTGGGCCTCGCGGTACTTGAGCATGGGCAGGTCCGGCCAGATGTGGTGTTCGATCTGGTAGTTCAGCCAAAGGTGCGCGAAGTCGTTCAGGTCGCCACCGGTGCGGTAGTTCGCGCTGCCAATCACCTGCTGGACGTAGCGGACCCCCTTGTTGGCCGGGGACGCGTCGAAGCGGTAGAGGTCCTCGCCCGTGTGGTTCGGGCCCACGACCAGGAACGTGTGGACGCTGGTGAGCACGTCCGCGAGCAGCGAGTTGCAGAACGCGCTGAAGGCGGCCCACGGCCCCACCACGAGGAACAGCGCCGGGAAGAGGACGAACTGGACGGCCGCGTAGGGCAGGTAGCAGCGCAGCAGCAGCTCCTTCCACTCCGCCCGCGTGAGGGCCCCGCCATCCCGGCGGCCCTTGCGGCGAAGCGCGCTCAGCGTCTCCGGCGCGTAGTAGGAGGCCCGCCACGTGAGGGCCAGCAGCGCGAGCTGGAGATAGCGCAGCGCGAGCGGCCGGGCCGGGTTGCGCAGGGAGCCCTCCGCGTTGCGCTCCAGCAGGTCGGGGTCCGCGTCCTCGCCGGTGTACGAGTGGTGGAGCACGTTGTGCTCGAAGACCCAGGCGTCCGGCAGCATCCAGTCGAGCCAGTCGAGGTAGCGGCGCGCGCCCTTCGCGAAGCCCTTGCCCGTGCGGGACGGAGGAACGCCGGGGACCCGGTCATAGCCCCGGTGTCCCACGTGGTGCATGAGCAGCCACCGCGTCGAGCGCCCCAGGCTGAGCGCCGCGGCGCTGACGGGGTTGGGCACCAGCCAGCATGTGGCCACGCCCAGCACGGTGGCCACGCGGCCCCAGCGTTCGATCTTCCGCAGGTGAGCCAGGTCCGCCTCGCCCAGGTTCGCGTCCAGCTCCGCCCGCAGGGCCTTCAGCTCGCGGTGGAAGCCCTCCGCGTCCACGGACGCGAGGTTGAACTCAGGGGCGGCGGACGACGACATGCGGGGGGCTCCTCGAGCACGGAGGTCGGACGTGAGGGGGAACGGCGGAAGCCCGGCAACCGTAGTCGCGACCCCGGGAGTCACGCAAAGGACATCCCGCCCGCCGACCTCACTTCGCGGACGCGTCCGGAGTCCCCGCGTCCGGAGCCACCGCGGACACCAGCTCCAGCAGGTCGTTGCAGACGGGCGGCAGGGCCTCGGACGTGTCCGACTGGACGCAGACGAGTTGGAAGCCCTGGCGGTCCACCCTCGTCACGCCATGGAGCGCCCGGAAGCGGGCCTTCCCCACCGGCGCCGAGAGCTGGAAGCAGCGCTCCGGCTGCCCCATCACCCGGCAGTCCACCTGGCTCTCCTTCAGGACCGCGCCCTGGGAGGCCACCTGCTGCTGGAGCTGCTTCGCCAGCATGGCCGTGTTCTCGCTCCTCCACTTCGTCAGATCGACCTCCGGGGGCAACAGGCTCCACGTGAAGAAGCTGCTCGCGCACTGGATGCGACCCAGCTCGATCCTGGGCGCGGTGAAGGAGCACCCCTCCGGAACCACCAGCTCCCGGGTGCCCAGCAGCGGCTTCTCGAGCGGCTTGCGGGCCCGAAGGTCGATGGGCTCGGGGACGCCGTGCGCGGCGAAGAACTCCAGGACGCGCTGACAGTCCTTGATGGTCGGACGCCGGGATGCATCCGCCAGACACAGATAGGACCAGAAGCCGCCGTCGGCCTTCGCGACGGTGACGTGTCCCACGGCCTGGGCCTTGCCGCCCTTGGGCGCACGAATCGTCATCGCCAGCGCGGTGCGCTCGCTCCCCGCAAGCGTCAAGGAGGTGGGGTTCGTCTCCAGCTCGCCCTGGACGGACGCGGCGATGCCACCGCGCATCACGTCCAGGATCTTCTCCTCGGGCTCCGTCGCGGGGAGCTCGAGGAACGCGATGCTCGCGTTCAACCCGGGACACTGGTAGCTGCGCCCCAGGGTGCCGTCCGCCTGGGCCTTGCACTGCCCGAACACGGCGCGCGCCTCGGGGCGGTACGTCGTCGGCTTGAACTGTCCCAGCGCCACGCCGGCGAGCAACGCCACCACCACACCACACAACCGAACGGTCGATGAAATGGACATGACGGGGGCATAGTCTCGCGGCGTCGCACGCGTCCAGCGCTCGCGCACGACGCCCGGGCATCCTCCACGGCCTACCGCTACTTCTTCGCGGCGGCGCTCATCAGATCCCAGTAGCTGTGCAACCCTCGGATGTGGTTGCCACCGTCGACGGAGATCGTCTCCCCGGTGATCCAGGCCGCGTCCTCTCCACAGAGGAAGGCGACGACGCCCGCGACGTCCGCCGGCATGCCGCACATCTTGCCCAGCGGCGTCCGGGACAGGAACTCCTGCCCCATGATCTCCATGAGGCCCACGCTCTCCGCCAGCGGCGTGCGGATGGCGCCAGGGGCCACCACGTTCACCCGGATGCCATGGCGCCCCCACTCCGACGCGGCCACCTTCGAGAGGTTCGCCAGCCCCGCCTTGGAGGCGCAGTAGTGCCCCAGCCCATCCGTCACGGAGAGCTGGTTCAGGGAGGAGATGTTGACCACCACGCCGGGGCTCTTCGCCTCGACGAGCGCCCGCGCGAAGGCCTTCATGAACAGGAAGGGCCCCTTCAGGTTGATGGCCATCACCTGGTCGAAGTCCGCGTCCGGCAACTCGAGCAGCGGCGCCAACGTCGCCGTCCCGGCGTTGTTCACCAGGATGCCCGGCAGGCCCAGCTCGGCCGTGGCGACCTCGAGCGCCCGCGCGACATCCTCCGCCCGCGTCACATCCCCCGTGAACGGCACCGCCCGCGCACGGCCATCGAGCAGCCGATTGAGGTCGCTGGCGGCCTCCTCCACCTTGCCCTTCGTCCGGCCGAAGACGAGCACGTTCGCGCCGTCCCGCATCAGACGCTCGGCGATGCCTCTCCCAATCCCCTGCGCGGCCCCCGTCACGATCGCGCTGTTCGATATCAGCTTCACGCAGCCCCCCGCTTCAACGTGTGATTCTGACAACTCTAGGAGTTCTGTGAATCCACAGCTAGCGCCGGAGAGGGGTCTATCCGAGAACACCACGGCCCCGTTCCCTGGGTGGGAACGAGGCCGCGGGCGAGACGGGATGAGCGGGGTCCGGCCTACCGGCGCGCGGCGCCCGGCACGGTGCTCTTCATGCCGAGGTAGTCCTGGAGCGGCTTCACTTCCAGGTCCGTGCGCTTGAGTGCCTCCAGGGCGCCCACCGCCATGCGAGCCGCCTGCACCGTCGTGTAGTACGGCACGGAGTGCATCAGCGACTCGCGGCGGATGGAGAAGCTGTCGGCGATCTCCTGCTTGCCGAAGGTGGTGTTGATGACCAGGACGATCTCCCCGTCGACGATCTTGTCGACGATGTTCGGCCGGCCCTCCTTCACCTTCTGCACCACCTGCGCCTCGATGCCCTTGGTCGACAGGTACTTGTGCGTACCCGCCGTGACGATGAGCGTGAAGCCCATGTTGCGCAGCCGGCGGGCCAGGTCCACCACCGCGGGCTTGTCGTCGTCCTTCACGGAGATGAACACCTTGCCGGACTTGGGCAGCTTCACGCCCGCGGCCAGCTGGCTCTTGGCGAAGGCCGACGCGTAGTCCTGGGACAGGCCCATCACCTCGCCCGTGGACTTCATCTCCGGGCCGAGGATGACGTCCACGCCCGCGAAGCGCGCGAAGGGGAACACGCTCTCCTTCACCGCGACGTGCCGCATCTCCGGCTCGTTGGTGGCGCCCAGCTCCTGGAGCGTCTTGCCCACCATGCACAGCGCGGCGATCTTCGCCATCGCCACGCCCGTGGCCTTCGAGATGAACGGCACCGTGCGGCTGGCGCGCGGGTTCACCTCCAGGATGTAGATGGTCTTCCCCTGGATGGCGAACTGCACGTTCATCAGGCCCACCACGCCCAGCTCGCGCGCCAGGGCGATGGCCTGGTCCTTCATGCGCTCGACCAGGTCCGGGGACAGCGAGTGCGGCGGCAGCGTGGCGGCCGCGTCACCGGAGTGCACGCCCGCCTCCTGGATGTGCTCCAGCACGCCGCCGATCATCACCGCGCCGGTGCGGTCCGCGACCAGGTCCAGGTCCACCTCGATGGCGTCCTTGAGGAAGCGGTCGATGAGCACCGGGTGCTCGGGCGACGCGCTCACCGCCTCGCGCATGTAGCGCTCCAGGCTCTGCTGGTCGTAGACCGTCTCCATCGCCCGGCCGCCCAGCACGTACGAGGGGCGCACCATCACCGGGTAGCCGATGCGCTCGGCCACCTTGAAGGCCTCCGCGTGGCTGCGCGCGACGCCGTTCTCCGGCTGCGTCAGCCCCAGCTTCTCGATGAGCTTCGCGAAGCGCTCGCGGTCCTCCGCCCGGTCGATGGCGTCCGGCGACGTGCCGAGGATGGGCAGGCCCGCCTTCTCCAGCGGCACCGACAGGCGCAGCGGCGTCTGGCCGCCGAACTGGACGATGGCGCCCACCGGCTTCTCGCGCTGCGACACCTCGAGCACGTCCTCGATGGTGAGCGGCTCGAAGTAGAGGCGGTCGGACGTGTCGTAGTCCGTGGACACCGTCTCCGGGTTGCAGTTGACCATCACCGTCTCGTACCCGGCCTCGCGCAGCGCGAAGGCGGCGTGTACGCACGCGTAGTCGAACTCGATGCCCTGGCCGATGCGGATGGGGCCGCTGCCGAGGATGAGCACCTTCTGGCGGTCGGTGGGTGGCGCCTCGTCCTCCTCCTCGTAGGTGGAGTAGAGGTAGGGCGTGTACGCCTCGAACTCGGCCGCGCACGTGTCCACCCGCTTGAAGACGGGGCGGATGCCGCGCGAGTGCCGGTGCGCGCGCACCTCCTCCTCCGGGTAGCCGAGCAGCTTGCCCAGGTACTTGTCGGAGAAGCCGTGGGCCTTCGCCTGGCGCAGGACGTCGTCCGGGAGCTGGTCCAGCCGACCGTACTCCTGGAGGGACTGCGCCTCGCGCACCAGCGCCTCGATGTAGCGCAGGAACCACGGGTCGATGGCGGACAGCGCGTGCACGTCCTCCACCGTCAGGCCCTCGCGGAAGGCCTGCGCGACGAACCAGGGCCGCTCCGGGCGCGGGATCCGCAGCGCCTCGCGCAGCACCTTCTGCCGCTCCTCCTTCTCCGTGGGCAGCTCTGGCGGCTCCAGGCCCACGCGGCCCAGCTCCATGGAGCGCAGCGCCTTCATGTACGCCTCGCGGAAGGTCCGGCCGATGGCCATCACCTCGCCCACCGAGCGCATGCTCGTGGTCAGCGTGCGGTCCGCGTGCGGGAACTTCTCGAAGTTGAAGCGCGGCACCTTCACCACCACGTAGTCCAGCGTCGGCTCGAAGGAGGCCGGCGTGTCACGGGTGATGTCGTTGCGCAGCTCGTCCAGCGTGTAGCCCAGCGCCAGCTTCGCGGCGACCTTGGCGATGGGGTAGCCCGTCGCCTTCGAGGCCAGCGCGCTGGAGCGCGACACGCGCGGGTTCATCTCGATGACCACCATGCGGCCATCCTTCGGGTTGATTCCGAACTGGATGTTCGAGCCGCCGGTGTCGACGCCGATCTCCCGGATGATGGCCAGCGACGCCTGCCGCATCCGCTGGTACTCGCGGTCCGTCAGCGTCTGCGCGGGCGCCACCGTGATCGAATCCCCGGTGTGCACGCCCATGGGGTCCAGGTTCTCGATGGAGCAGACGATGATGACGTTGTCCGCCGAGTCGCGAACCACCTCCAGCTCGTACTCCTTCCAGCCCAGCACGCTCTCCTCCACGAGGATGGTGGAGGTGGGGCTGGCCTTCAGGCCCGAGCGGCAGATGGTCTCGAACTCCTCGCGGTTGTAGGCGATGCCGCCACCGGTGCCGCCGAGGGTGAAGGAGGGCCGGATGATGGCGGGAAAGCCGATCTCCTCCACCAGCGCCATGGCCTGCTCGAGCGTCGTCGCGTAGCCGCTCTTGGGCAGCGCGACGCCGATCTTCTGCATGGCCGCCTTGAAGAGCTGGCGGTCCTCGGCCTTGTTGATGGCCTCCAGCGAGGCGCCGATCAGGCGCACGCCGTACTTCTCGAGGATGCCCTGCTCCGCCAGCGCCTTGGCGAGGTTGAGGGCCGTCTGGCCTCCCATCGTCGGCAGGAGCGAGTCCGGCCGCTCGGCGGCGAGGATGCGCTCCGCCGCGTCGACGGTGATCGGCTCGATGTAGGTACGGAATGCGAACTCTGGATCGGTCATCACCGTGGCGGGGTTGCTGTTGAGCAGCACCACCTCCACGCCTTCGTCCCGGAGGGCCTTGATGGCCTGGGTACCGGAGTAGTCGAACTCGACGGCCTGCCCGATGACAATCGGGCCCGAGCCAATCACCAGAACCTTGCGGATATCGGTACGCTTGGGCATCGGGGCGCCCCCATACCAACGTCCGACTCCACATGCACGGATGTTGTAGAGGGGCGTCCTCCCGAGCGGGCGCCAGTGCCGCCGCCACGATGGCCGGGCGCCCCTCCGCCCCGGCGTCTGCTACGCTCCGCGGTTCCTCGCTGGAGGTCGCATGCGTCGCTGGTCCCTGGCCCTCATCCTCTCCGTCTCCACCCCCGCCCTGGGCCAGGACCCCGCCGCGCCTCCCGCCGAGGCCGCGCCCACGCCTCCCCCCGCCGCCGAGACGCCGAAGGCGGAGACTCCGAAGGCAGAGGCCCCCCAGGCAGAGGCGCCGAAGGCCGAGCAGCCCAAGGCCGAGCAGCCCAAGGCCCCGCAGCCCAAGGCCGTCGCCGCCCCCACGCCGCCGGTGGAGCAGGCTCCCAGGCCAGCGCCCACCCCGCCCCCCTCGAAGCCCGCGACCGCCAGCACGACACCTCCTCCGCCGGCCGTGCCATCCAACAAGGCGCCCGCCGCGCCCGTCGCCGCGACGCCCCCGGTCGCCGCGCCCACCCCGGCCACGCCCGCCAGCGCCGCGGACCTGGCGAAGGAGGACATCCGCATCAGCGCGCGCCTCCTGTTCCAGCTCCTGCTGTCGGGGGATGTCCGCAACGTGGCCAACGAGCTGTTCTACCCGTTCCAGCTCGAGGACAAGCGCTACGCCACCCCGGAGGAGCTGGTGGCCACGTGGGTGAAGCAGCTGCGCATGAAGCGCACGGACCTGGTGAGCCTCTACGACGTCGAGGTCCTGACGCTGGAGGAGATGGAGAAGAAGTACGGCAAGGCCCCCGCCCGGCTCGCGCTGGACCTGCGCGGCCAGAAGGACCTGTGGGTCGCGGTGGGCAACCTCTCCGGCCACGCCGGCGTCTTCGTCTACCGCCCGTACGGCGGCGAGTACCGCGCCTTCGCCTACACGGACTGAGGGCGCGTGGCCCGGACGGGCGCGGGGGGTTCCCCGGGCCCGTCCGCGAGGCTCAGCCCAGGGCCTTGACCAGGTCGCCCAGCCGCGTGAGCCCCTTCTGGAGCACCTCGCGCGAGGTGACGAAGCTGAAGCGGATGTAGCCCTCCGCGCCGAACGGATCTCCCGGCACGCCCGCCACGCGGAAGTCGTCCAGGAGGATCTCCGACAGCTGCACGGAGCTGGTGACGGCGTTGCCCTTGTACGCGCGTCCGATGAGGCCGCGCACGTCCGCGAACGCGTAGAAGGCCCCCTCGGGCATGCGGCAGCGGATGCCGCCCAGCGCGTTGAGGCCGTTGACGAACAGGTCCCTGCGCGCGCGGTACTCCGCCACCATGGTGGCGATGGTGTCGGTGGGGCCGTTGAGCGCGGCGAGCGCGGCCTTCTGGGCGATGGAGGACGCGTTGGAGGTGGACTGGTCCTGCACCAGCTGCATGCCGTTGATGACCGGGCGCGGGCCGGCCGCGTAGCCCATGCGCCAGCCGGTCATCGAGTACGCCTTGCTCATGCCGTTGACGACCACCAGCCGGGGCACCAGGTCCGGCGCCACGTCGCTGATGCCCAGCCGCTCGCCGGTGTAGATCAGCTTCTCGTAGATGTCGTCGGTGACGATGAGGCAGTCATGCCCCCGCACCGCGTCCGCGATGCCCTGGAGCGCGGCGCGCGAGTAGACGGCGCCGGTGGGGTTGCCCGGGCTGTTGATGATGATGGCGCGCGTGCGCGGCGTGAGCGCCCGGCGGATGGCGTCCGGGTCCGGCGCGAAGCCGTCCTCCTCGCGCGTGTTGACGATGACGGGCGTGGCGCCCGCCAGCCGCACCATGTCCGGATAGCTCACCCAGTACGGCGCGAAGACGATGACCTCGTCGCCCTCGTCCAGCACCGCCTGGCAGAAGTTGTAGAGCGCCTGCTTGCCGCCGGCGGTGACGAGCACCTGCTCGGGCGTGAAGCGCAGGCCGTTGTCCCTCTCCAGCTTGCGGCAGATGGCCTCGCGCAGCTCCGGGATGCCCACGGTGGGCGTGTACTTGGTGAAGCCCGCGCGCAACGCGTCCACCGCGGCCTGCTTCACGTAGTCCGGCGTGTCGAAGTCGGGCTCGCCCGCCGCGAGCACCACGACGTCCACGCCCTGGGCCGCCAGGGCCTTGGCGCGCGAGTTGAGGGCAAGCGTGGGAGAGGGCTTGATGGCCTGGAGCCGGCGGGCGAGTTTCATGGGCCGATGCGTAGCGCGCCCACGCCCTACCGACAAGGGTCACGCGCCCATTACGTCTTGCTCGCGAACCTCTGCTTCAAGCGCTCGTTGACATTCGGGGGAACCAGGCCGGTGACGTCACCTCCGAAGGAGGCCACTTCCCGGACGAGCTGGGAGGAGATGTAGAAGTAGTCCTCCCCCGTCATCATGAAGACGGTCTCCACCGTCGGCGCCAGCTTGCGGTTCATGTTGGCGAGCTGGAATTCGTATTCGAAGTCCGACACCGCCCGGAGTCCGCGGACGATGACACCCACGCCCCGCCGCTTCACGTAGTCCACCAGCAGACCGTGGAACGAATCCACCTCCACCCGCGGGTCCTTCACGGCGTCGCGGATGAGCTCGCGCCGCTCGTCCTCCGAGAACAGCGGCGTCTTCTTCGGGTTCACCGCGATGGCCACGATGAGCCTGTCGAACATCTTCAGGCTCCGCTGGATGAGGCTCAGGTGGCCGTTGGTGAGCGGATCGAACGAACCAGGGTAGATGGCGACCGGCATGCGCCCCGAAGTGTCGGCTGGCGTCGGATGGCGGTCAAGGAATGCTCGGCCCCGTCAGGGCGCCCGGTAGAAGCTCACCAGGGTGTCCCCGAAGCGCCGCTGGTCCTCCCGGACGAGGCCCGCGTGAGACTCGGGCGCCGCCTCGCGCTTGTCGTGCTCCACCACGAGCATGCCGCCGGGCGCCAGCAGCCCCGCTCCCACCACGCCATCCAGCACCGTCTCCACCACCCGGGCGGCATAGGGTGGGTCCGCGAAGACGAGCTCGAAGCGCTCGCCCCGCCGGCCCAGCGTCTCCAGCGCCCGGGCCACCGGCTGCGCGAGCAGCTCCACGCCCGAGGTGAAGCCCAGGGACTGGATGTTCTGGCGACACAGGGCCTGGGCCTCGCGGTCCTGGTCCACCAGGACCACGGCGCCCGCGCCCCGGGACAGGGCCTCCAGGCCGAGCGCGCCGGTGCCGGCGTACAGGTCCAGCACGCGCTGGCCGTCGAGGAACTGCCCCAGCACGTTGAAGAGCGTCTCGCGGACGCGGTCCGCGGTGGGACGGATGTGACGGGACGTGGGCTTGGGGCCGGCCAGGGCCCGCCCCTTGGCGGTGCCTGCGACGATTCGCATGGCGCCCTTCTACACCGCGCGGGCCGTCAGTCGCCTCGATTCGCCGCGAGGAAGCGCATGACGGACTGGGCCCGCCCCACCGCCCCCAGCCCCGCGAGCGCGTCCGTCGCCTCCGCGAAGGACAGCGCCTCCAGCCGCTCGCGCGCGCCCGCCTCCAGCGCGGGGAGCCCGTCCTCCAGCACGCTCAGCAGCTCCCCGACGGGCAGCCCCGACGCCTGGGACTTGCGCTCCACGTCCGCGCGCGTGTCCGCCGGCCAGGCCCCCAGCGCGAGCCGCTCGAAGGGCCCCACGCAGTCCACCTTCCGCGCCCCCGCCGCCACGTAGGTGGGCAGCATGCGCGGGAAGCCCTCGCGCACGTCGCCCACCGTGACGGACACCTCGAACTCCGACGCCAGGTCCACCAGCGAGCGCAGCATCCCCACGTCGGGCTCGCCCTCCCCCAGCTCCCGCTCGGCCACGCGCAGGAAGCGCACCGGCACCTTCCACTGGCGCAGCCCCTCCAGCAGCGTCCTGCACACGTCCAGCAGGCCGCCCCGCGCGGGCGCCGGAGGGCTCAGCTCCAGGGACAGCTCGCGCTCCGTCACCGGCCCCGCCAGGGCGTTGACGGCCTCCACCGCCGCGTAGGAGTCCAGCCGGGACAGGTCCAGCGACACCAGCGCGAAGCCCGCGTCCACCATGCGGAACAGGCCCTCGCGCAGGGGCGCGAGCGACTCCTCGTCCGCCCGGGCCACGCGCGCCGGCCCCGCCTGGAGGAACAGCGGGCGCGTGTGCTCGGCCTCGGAGGCCGCGGCGTGCACGGCCTCGACGAAGCGCTCGGCCGCGCCCCGGTCCGCCATGGGGTGGGCACACGCCAGCCCGAGCACCGCGTCCTCCGCGCGGGCGGCGCGCAGCAGGCCCGGCAGCGCCGCCTTCGACTGCACCGGCAGGCAGGGCAGCGCCACCGGCGCCCGCTCCAGGGCACGCAGCAGCTCGCGCGGGTTGAGCAGGGGCACCCGGGAACCGGGACCCACCCGGGCCACCGTGTTGCCCGGCCGCAATGACAGCACCTTGTCCAGCACGCTCATGGGCCGCCGAGAATCATCCGCGGCCACGGGCCAGCGCAAGGCGAAGCTGCACGGAGCGTCCGTTGCGCCACGCCCTCCCCGCCCCCGGGGGCGGGGCCGGAGCGCCCCGTCAGTGGACCTCGCCCAGGTGGGCGTACGTCTCGCTCTCGATCTGGATGGTGGTGTGGTCGATGCCGAAGCGGTCGTACAGGTCGTGCTTCACCGCGGAGAGGATCTCGTCGTTGTTGCAGACCATGGGGTCGAGCACCACCAGGTGCGCGGACAGCGCGTACACGCCGCTGGAGATGGTCCACACGTGCAGGTCGTGCACCGCCGTCACGCCGGGCACGCGCAGGAGCAGCTCGCGCACCTGCGGCATGTCCACGTGCGCCGGCACCGCCTCCATCAACACGTCCACCGCGTCGCGCACCAGCCGCACCGCGCCCACCACGATGACCACGGAGATGACCGCGGAGATGACCGCGTCCACCACGAACCAGCCCGTCAGCGCCATGATGCCCGCGCCGATCAACACGCCCACCGACGACAGCGTGTCCCCCAGCACGTGGAGGAACGCGCCGCGCACGTTCATGGAGTGCGTCTGGTGCAGGAACGCCAGGGCTCCCAGGTTCGCCACCAGGCCCACGCCCGCAACCACCGCCATGGGCCCCAGCGACACCGGCTGGGGCGTCTGGAAGCGCTCCCAGGCCTCGTAGAGGATGAAGGCGGTGATGCCCAGCAGCAGCACGCCGTTGAGCAGCGCGCTGAGGATCTCCATCCGGTAGTAGCCGTACGTCTTCTTCACGTCCGCCGGCTTCTCCGCGAACCACAGCGCCACCAGGCTGAGCGCCAGGGCGGACACGTCCGTCAGCATGTGTCCGGCGTCCGACATCAACGCCAGCGAGTGGGTCAACCACCCACCCACGGCCTCCGCCAGGGCGATGGTCGCCGTCAGGACGAGGGCGAAAATCAGGCGGCGGCGGTCCTTCCGGCGCTCCTCCGCCAGCCCCCCCCTCCGGGGAGCGGGGGGGTGGGCGTGTCCGTGGCCGTGGTGGTGGTGGTCATGGCCGTGGTCGTGCCCATGCTCGTGTCCGTGTCCGCCTCCGCCGCGAGTGTGAGTGTGGGTAGTCACGGGAGAGATAGGTGCGGATAAGGCCCGGTCATGAGGTATGAGAAGCGAGAAACGCGTTTCCGCCGGCCCGGTCCTCCCCCCTCCGGTGCTCGGGGCCGGAGGTGTGGATGGACTTCGAGAAGCACCAGAACCTGCACACCATCATCATGCTGAGAGATGTCATCCGCAAGTGGTGGCAGATGGAGCTGGCGTTCGCGGATCGGCTCGGCGTGGTGCACGAGTGGCAGCGAGGGGACATCGCTCCGCCGCCCAACGCGTTCTGCCGCATCTCCCTCTTCTCCAAGGAGGGGCTGCGGCGCTGCAGCCAGTCGGTGCGGGTGCTGCACGAGAAGTTCCGGGGCAACAGGAAGCTGCGCCGCTCGCTCTTCCACGACTGCCATCTCAACTTCAGCATCGTGGGCGCGCCGCTGTACGTGGACAACGAGTACGAGGGGTGCCTGTTCGTGGAGGGCTTCGCGCGCCAGTCCCTCAACGCGCGGGACGTGGAGGTGATGCGCTCGCGGCTGCGCCAGTTCGCGCCGCCGTTCTCCGACCTGGAGCGGCCCGAGGAGCGGGTGCCGGTGCTGGACGGCGGAGAGCTGGCGAAGCTGTCCGACCTGCTGGAGTTCGCCGTGCAGGAGATCGCCAACCACGAGGCGGAGCTGTCCCGGCGCGAGGAGCAGCCCCCGCCCCCGTCGCCGGACGTCCTGGAGCGCTACCGGTTCGAGAAGATCATCGGCCGTTCGGGGCCGATGATGGAGGTCTTCCGGTTGATGGAGAAGGTGGCGAACTCCGACTCCACCGTCCTCATCAACGGCGAGTCGGGCACCGGCAAGGAGCTGGTGGCGCGCGCCATCCACCACAACGGCCCGCGCAAGGACAAGCCGTTCGTGGTGCAGAACTGCTCGGCCTTCAACGACAACCTGCTGGAGTCCGCCCTGTTCGGCCACACGCGCGGCGCGTTCACCGGCGCGCTGCGAGACAAGAAGGGCCTGTTCGAGGTCGCCGACGGGGGCACGTTCTTCCTGGACGAGGTGGGCGACATGTCCCCGGCGCTCCAGGTGAAGCTCTTGCGCGTGCTCCAGGAGGGCACGTTCCTGCCGGTGGGCGGCACCCAGGTGCGCGAGGTCAACGTGCGCGTCATCGCCGCCACCCACAAGGACCTGGGCGAGCTGGTGCGGCGCGGCGAATTCCGCGAGGACCTCTTCTACCGCATCAACGTCATCCGCCTGCAGCTGCCGCCCTTGCGCGAGCGCCGAGACGACCTGCCCATCCTCATCGACCACTTCCTGCGCAAGCACCACCGCGAGGACCAGCGCGCGCGGGGCCTGACGCCGGAGGCGATGGCCATCCTCGGGGCCTACGCCTGGCCGGGCAACATCCGCGAACTGGAGAACGAGATCGAACGGCTGCTCGTGCTCGGCGGCGACCTGGAGGTGCTGCCCGCGGAGCTCTTGTCCAGCCGCATCCGCGACGCCGTCGTGCCCGGAGGCGGCCCGTTCATGCCGGCGCGCGCGCACGGGCGGCTGCACGAGGCGGTGGAGGCGCTGGAGCGGGAGATGATCCACCAGGGCCTGGTGCGCACGCGCAACAACAAGAGCCGGCTGGCGCGCGAGCTGGGCATCAGCCGCTCCAACCTCATCCTCAAGATTTCGCGCTACGGCCTGGACAAGGGCCTGCCGGACGACGACGAGACGGAGGTGGAGGCATGAGCAGCCCGGAGGCCGTCTACTTCCACCAGGACCGCCTGCGCGTGCCCGACGGCGCCGACCTGTACTACCAGGTCAGCGGCGACGGGGAGCCGGGCATGGTGCTGTGCGACGGGCTGGGCTGCGACGGCTTCGCGTGGAAGTACCTGGCGCCGTACCTGTCGCGGCACCACCGCGTGCTGCGCTGGCACTACCGGGGGCATGGCCGCTCCGGCATCCCGGAGGATCGCGAGCGCATCGGGATGCTCTACACCTGCGACGACCTGGAGCGGATCATGGACGCCGCGGGGCTGCGCCAGGCCGTGCTCTTCGGCCACTCCATGGGCGTCCAGGTGGCGCTGGAGTTCCACCGCCGCCACGCCGACCGCGTGCGCGGGCTGGTGCTCCTGTGCGGCAGCTACGGCAACCCGCTCGACACCTTCCACGACTCCACCCTGCTCAAGCGGATGTTCCCCACCATCCGCCGGGTGGTGGAGCGCTTCCCGGAGCAGTCCGCGCGCCTCATCCACGCGGCGCTGAGCACGGAGCTGGCCGTCCAGCTGGCCATCTCCCTGGAGATGAACCGGGAGCGCATCGCGCGCAACGACCTGGCCCCCTACTTCGAGCACCTGGCCCGCATGGATCCGGTGGTGTTCGTGCGCACCCTGGACTCGCTGTCCGAGCACACCGCCTTCGACCACCTCCTCCACGTGGACGTCCCCACCCTCGTGGTGGCGGGAGAGCGCGACAAGTTCACCCCCGGCTGGCTGTCCCGGAAGATGGCCGCGCGAATCCCGGATTCGGAGCTCCTGCTCATCCCGGATGGCACCCACACCGCCCCCCTGGAGGCCCCGGGGCTGGTGGAGCTGAGGGTCGAGCGCTTCCTGAGGGAGCGGCTGGGCGTCGCCACCACCCACGGGGCGGCCACCTCCCGGGCGGGTTCGAGCCCCTCCAGCGCCTGAGTCCCCCGTCACCCGACGGTGACGGAGCGTGATGCGGGACCCTGTCGGACGGGGTGGGTCCGCCCTCCCGCCCGCATGGTGGCCGTCCGCGCTCGTTGCAGGGGACGCACTCACGGCATATAAGCCCCCGCCTTCCGGGTTCCGGTGGGGTTCGGGAGACCTGTCCACGACGGGGCATCCCCCCGCCTTCTCATCTAGTTCGGTTCGTATGATTCCTCGTCAAAACATCCGTAACGTCGCCATCGTCGCCCACGTCGACCATGGCAAGACCACGCTCGTCGATCACCTGCTGCGGCAGGCGGGCACCTTCCGTAGCAACGAGCACGTCGCCGAACGGGTGATGGACTCGAACGACCTCGAGCGCGAGAAGGGCATCACCATTCTCGCGAAGAACACCGCGGTCAACTACAAGGGCATGCAGATCAACATCATCGACACCCCAGGTCACGCCGACTTCGGTGGTGAGGTGGAGCGCGGTCTGCGCCTCGTCGATGGCGTCATCCTGCTAGTGGACGCCGCCGAGGGTCCCCTGCCCCAGACGCGCTTCGTGCTCAGCAAGGCCCTGGCCATGGGCCTGAAGACGGTGCTGGTCATCAACAAGATCGACCGTCAGGACGCGCGCGCCCCCGAGGTGCTCGATCAGGTCTACTCGCTGTACATCGACCTGGGCGCGGACGACAAGCAGTTGGAGATGCCCGTCCTCTACACCATCGCGCGCCAGGGCCAGGCGTCGACACAGCTGGACGTGCCGGGCAAGACGCTCGAGCCGCTGTACGACGCCATCATCAACCACATCCCGCCGCCGCCCGCCTCCGACGAGACGACGCCGCAGCTGCTCGTGGCCAACCTGGACTACGACGACTACGTCGGCCGTCTGGCCGTGGGTCGCGTGCAGTCCGGCCGCTTCACGCCGAACATGCCCGTGGGCGTGGTCCGCGAGGGCGGCAAGGTGGAGCAGGGGAAGATCGTCAAGCTCTACGGCTTCTCCGGCCTGAAGCGCGTGGAGATCCAGGACGCGGGCCCGGGTGAGATCGTCTCCATCGCCGGCATCGAGGACGTGTCCATCGGCGACACGTTCAGCGACCCGGAGAAGCCGCTGGCCCTGCCGCGCATCACCGTGGACGAGCCCACGATGATGATGATCTTCAAGGTCAACGACGGACCGCTGGCGGGCAAGGAGGGCAAGTTCGTCACCTCCCGCAACCTGCGCGAGCGGCTGTACCGCGAGGCCTACCGCAACGTGGCCGTGCGCGTGGAGGACACGGCGACGCCGGACGCGTTCCGCGTCGTCGGCCGTGGCGAACTGGCGCTGGCGGTCATCATCGAGAACATGCGCCGCGAGGGCTACGAGCTGACCGCCTCCAACCCGGAGCCGATCACCAAGACCATCGACGGCGTCCTGCACGAGCCCATGGAGCTGCTCTTCTGCGACGTGCCGGAGAACAGCGTGGGCGCCGTGACGGAGCGCCTGGGGCCCCGCAAGGGCCGCATGACGGACATGGCGAGCCTGGGCTCGGGCCGCACCCGCCTCCAGTTCCGCATCCCCGCCCGCGGCCTCATCGGCTTCCGCTCGGAGTTCCTCACCATCACCCGCGGCGAGGGCATCATGAGCAGCCAGTTCGACGGCTTCGAGCCGTGGTTCGGCTACATCCCGAAGCGTCAGAACGGCGCCATCGTCTCCGACCGCCTGGGCGACACCGTGCCCTACGCGCTGTTCAGCATCCAGGAGCGCGGCTACCTCTTCGTGGGCGCCGGCGTCACCGTCTACGAGGGCATGATCATCGGCGAGCACGCCCACCCCTCCGAGCTGAACGTCAACTGCTGCCGCGAGAAGAAGCTCACCAACATCCGCGCCGCCGGCCGTGACGAGAACGTCATCCTCACCCCGCCGCGCGAGATGGGCCTGGAGAAGGCCCTGGAGTGGATCGCCGACGACGAGCTGGTCGAGGTGACGCCCAAGTCCGTGCGCATGCGCAAGAAGGCCCTGTCCGTGGGCGAGCGCTACCGCGCCGAGCGCGACCGCAAGCGCGAGGAGCGCGCCGCCGACGCCGAGTAGTCCAGGCGCGCGGCCGAACGCCCCCACCACGAGGGCCCGTTCCCCCCAGGGAGCGGGCCCTTCGTGTTTCTGGGGTCAAATTCACCCCACCCGGGCCGGTGCGGGCTTGGCCACGTGTGTCCGTCGAGGGCGAGTCTCGGGCCGCGAGAATTCTCGTGGACCGACGCAACTGCGGGCCGGCAAGCCCGATAACCCTGTCATTCGATGGAGCGCGGCCGGATTTCCGAGGCCGAGAACCCCCGCTCCTCTCCTGAAAGTCGGAGCCACGACATGGGCCTGTTTCCGAAGGTGAAGCTCCCTGAAATCAAGCTGCCGAAGCTCCCCAACCCCCTGAAGGTGGCCGAGAAGGTCGTCGACAAGGGCGTGGACGTCGCCAAGGACGTCACGAAGAAGGGCGTGGAGGTGGCGAAGGACGGCTTCGACGTCGCCAAGGACGCGGGCAAGACGGCCATCGACCTGACGGGCAAGGGCATCCAGGCGCAGGTGGACCTGCTCCAGGCCGGGGCGGACACGGCGAAGGCGGCGGTGAAGCAGGGCGGCAAGTTCCTGCTGGGCGCGGCCGAGGTGGCCATCGACACGCAGAAGAAGACGCTGGACTTCGTCGCGGACACCGTGGCGGACGGCGGCAAGGCGGCCTTCGACGCGGTGAAGTTCGCGGCGAAGGAAGGCCTGAAGCTGGGCGACAAGCTGCAGCAGAAGGTCCATGACGCGGCGCTGAGCGGCATCGACAAGGGCCTGGGGCTGGACGAGAAGATCAACAACCTGGGCCCCGGCGACAGCATGAAGCTGAGCGGCAAGGTGGGCCTGGCGCTCGAGCTGGACGTGGAGCTCAAGGGCGAGGTGGGCGTGCGCCGCGACAAGGACGGCAAGTTCGTCGTCTCCGCGGAGGCCGGCGCGGGCGTGGGCCTGGGCGCGGGCGCCAACGCGCACGTCACCGCGGGCGGCAAGGTGGAGTACAAGTTCGACAACGCCGAGGACGCCAAGAAGGGCGCGCTCATCCTGGCGGGCGCGGGGGCCTCCGCGGCGTCGCCCGTGCTGGCGCCGGCGCTGGCGCCCCGTCCGGACGAGCTGGCCTTCCTCCAGAAGAACATCTCCTCCATCGAGCTGAAGGGCGGCGTGGACGCCAGCGTGGATGCGTCCTTCGGCGCGGAGGCCGGCCCGGCGGGCCTCAAGGCCGGCGCGTCGGCGAGCGCTGCGGGTTCGGCGGGCTACAAGATCGAGTTCGAGAACGGCCAGCCGAAGAACCTGGTGCGCACGACGTCCGTGGAGCTGAGCGGCAAGGCCGGCGTGACGGCCAGCCTGTTCAAGAACCTGGGCGGCGGCGACGACGCGTTCAAGGCGTTCAACGGCGTCGAGGGCGAGGTCAACGGCAAGCTCACCGTCGAGTCCAAGATTCCGCTCGACGCGGCGAAGGTGGGCGACCTGGCCGCCTTCATGGCCAGCCCCACCACCGCGGCCTTCGCGGGCCCCGCGACGACCGCGCTCAAGGGCGAGCTGACGGGTGACGCGGGCGCGGTGGGCGTCAAGGGCGACTTCGAGGTGAGCGGCCTGAGCGGCGCGGAGGCCCAGTCCGTGGCGGGCAAGCTCATCAAGGGCGACTTCGGCAACGCGCTCGACGGCGTCACGGTCGACGCCAAGGGCAGCTGGGGTACCTTCAAGGACAAGGACCTGAACCTGGGCGTGGACTTCAAGACGGGCGGCCTGGGCGTCGAGGTGTCCGGCAAGGGCAACCAGCGCGACTACACCGAGCAGGGCCAGTTCGGCGGCGGCGGCGTCAAGAAGGCCGCCTGAGCCTGAAGGGGGCCGCATCCGCCCCCTTGAACGTGAACGGGAGCGCGGCCGGAGTGCGCGGCCCGCTCCCGTTTCGCTTTTCCAGGACGCCCGCCGACGCGCGGCGCGCCGCTCAGAACGTGTACTTCACCTTCGGGAAGAAGGCGAAGGCGGTGATGTTCGGCCCGATGACGTAGCGGGCCAGCAGGTCCGCCCCCACCGTGAAGTGGTCCATGCCGGTGGCGTACTCCAGGCCCACGCCCACGCCCGCGTTGGGCGCGCTGACGGCGCTGCCCGGGTCGTGCTCGTCCGGGTCCACCGGCGCGGGGTCCAACCGCGTGTAGCCCGCCACCACCTTGGGCGTCAGGTACAGCCGGTTCATCAGCCGCACGTGGTACGCGGCGGAGACGTCCAGGAAGCTCATGGTGAAGTTGTCGGAGAGCGCGCACGTCTCCGTGCCCGGCAGGTAGCCCGCGAAGCAGTTCTGCGCGGAGGAGCCGAGCCCGAAGTGCGCGCCGAGCGACAGGCGCTCCGTCAGGTCGTAGCCGATGCCGAGCTGCAGATAGGTCTGCGCGTTCGAGTAGGCGTTCTCCCCGCCCACGGTGAAGAACACGCCGATGTTGGTGTCGGTGTAGAAGCCGCGGCGCGGCTCGAAGGCCACGCCCTCCGGAGGCGTGGCCGCGAGGGCCGGAGACGACAACAGCGCGAGCGCGGCTGCGAGCTGGGACTTCTTCACGGGTCCTCCCGGGACGCGACGCTCCCCTGGCCGGGCCAGGAGCAGCGCGGCACGTTAATGACGGCCCCCGCGACTCGGCAACGAGGGGCCTGAACGAAAAAGGCGTGGACCGTCACGTCCACGCCACTCGTGGGGTGGCGGGCGTCACCCCGGTACGACGGGCCCCGCGGGGACTAACCCTCGCCGCCCTCCGCGCCCGCGGGCGAGAACAGCCACGGGTACGTCACCGCCACCACGCCGCCGCCCTTGGGCTCCGGGAACTTCCAGCGCCGGATGCGCGACAACATGCACTGCTCGGCCCGGGAGTTGTTGAGCGTCGTCTCGGAGACATTGGCGTCGGCGACCGCGCCCGTCGGGTCGATGGTGAAGGCCACCGCCACCTTGCCCGCGAGGCTCGGGTCCTTGTTCAACTCCGACTCGTAGCAGTACTTGATCTCCCCCTGGTGGCGCCGGATGACCTTGGCGATGACGTCCTTGTCCAGGCCGCCCACCACCGTCGTCTTGCCCGGAATCACCTTGGTGATGGACTTGCCGCGGCCGCCCAGGTCGATTCCCCCGGAGCCACCCGCGCCCCGGCCCTCGCCCTTGGTGCCCAGGCCACCGATGCCCATCGCCGTGCCGCCGCCCCCCGTGCCGGAGCCACGCGAGCCCAGGCCGCCCACGCCCTGCGCGTCACCCATGGCGGCGCCGCCCTTGAGCCCCCCGAGCGCGTTGTTGAGGCCGGTGCCGAAGCCGCCGGGGCCGAACACGTCCGACGCCCCACCCTTCAGCCCCTTGAAGGCGCCGAGCAGGCCCACCTTGCCCACCACCTGCCGGTCCTTCTCCTTCTTGTTCTTGTCCACCATGGGCGTGCCCGGCTTGGACGGCGCGGCCTCCTGCTGCTTGGCGTCCTCCTTGCCGAACTTGCCCTCCTCGTCCTTCGCCTTCACGCCCTCCTCCACGCCGGTGAGCTGCAGCTTCTTCTGCTCGAGCTTCTTCTCCGGGGTGAGGAGGAACTTCGCCACGCGCTGCTGGGACTCGAAGATGTCGTCATTCGGCGGCAGCTCCGAGCGCGGCGTCAGCGTCATGGCCAGCACCACCGCCAGGCCCGCGAGCAGGCAGATGCTGGTGATCTTGAAGAAGGTGTAGTCCGCCTCCACCAGCGAGTTGGCCGCGATGGCCGGCGACGGTTTCACGTACCGCGCCACGAAGGCCACCGTGCCGACCGACACCTCGACGCGGTCGTGCAGGCCCAGCGAGAAGACCGGCGCCTCCACCGTCCCGGAGAGCTTTCCCGCCGCGCGCAGCGCGTCCTTCGTCTTCACGTCGCCGCGCTCGGTGACGAAGGCCCCCGCGCCCGCCGGCACGCGCACCTCGAGCCTGTCCGCGTGGCTGACGGCCAGCACGTGCCGCCGCCCCACCTCCGCTGCGTGGACGAGGAACGCGTTCTTCTTCCCATCGCCGATGGTGACGGGCACGCCGTCCTTGAAGTGCTGCACCTGCAACAGCGTGTCGCCCCAGAGCATGGCGACCTGGAGCACCTTCTCCGCGCTCGTCGGCATCGCCTCGGGCGGCAGCTGCTCCTGGAGGTGCGGCAGCACCGTGGGCTTGCGCTCCTCCCGGGCCTTCGCGGGCGCGGCGCGCGCCGCAGGCTCGGCGCGCTCCACGGGGGGCGGAGGTGGAGGCTCGAGGCGGTTGACGACGGGAGGCACCACCCGGTCGGTGCGCAGCGAGCCCGAGGCGCCCGGCTCGACGCGGGGATTGGAGAAGACGAACCCGCCCCGCGTGCCGCCCGCCGCGGAGGGCGGCGTGACGACCTGGGGCATGGACATGGGCGCGGCCGCCGGACGCGGCTGCTGCGTCACCGAGCCCTGGAAGCGTGGCCCCGCGACCTTCGCGCCCGCGGGCGCCGGTCGTTCGGGAGCGGGCTCACCGAAGAGCACCTCCACCCGCGAGCCACCCACTCGCAGCACGTCCCCCGGCTTGAGCGCCGTCGGGATGACGAGCTTCTGCCCGCCCACCTCCGTGCCGGCCTCGCTGCCGAGGTCGATGGCCGTCACCGAGCCATCCTTGTCCACCTTGAGCATCACGTGGAGATTGGAGACCCGAGGGTCCTGAATCTTCACCGCCGCCTGGGCGCCCGACCCCACGATAACGCTCTCCGCCTCCGAGACGGTCTCCACCGTGGAGCCATCAGGCCCCGTGATCCGAAGGGTCAAGCCGTTGTTCTTCGCCGCCGCCATGAGGATTCTTCCTTCTTCCCTTCCGCACCCGAAAACGCCTGACCGCCGCCGCTAGAGGTTGTCGACCGACTTCTGGAGCTCCGGGTCGAAGTTCTCGCGAACCTTGATGAGACTCTGGAAGTCGGTCTTCTTGCGGTGGAGCACGTACGAGCCCTCGGGCTTCGTCAGCTCGCCCTCCACCGCCACATCCGTGAAGTCGATGACCGTCTTCTTGCGGAAGACCGTGCGGTCCTCCTCCTGGATGATCTTCACGGAGTCCTTCGCCGGGCCCGGGTCCTGCGCCATCGCCGCCGGCGCTCCCCAGAGGCCCACCATCGCCACCGTCGCTGCCAGTCGCCTCATCCTCAGCCTCCTGTCGTTTCCATGCAGGGCCCGATCCAAAGCCAAGTCCCTGAATCCTATGGAACTCGCCTGCTGCCTTCCACGCGGGGCCCTGGAGGGTGGAAAAATCTTCCCCTCCGACCCCGTCACAACTCCCGTCTCTACTGAACAGGCGCGGGTGCGGGCTCGGGCGCGCTGGGCGCGTCTGCCTGCTCCGCGGGGGCCCCCTCCCGCGCCGCGGGCGACTCCTCGGTGGCGGGCGCGTTCGCGTCCTGGGGCAGGTTGTTCAGCATCGAGCCCGCGCCTCCGGTGGCGGTGTCCTTCTTCTCGCCCTCGGCCTGCTCGGCCTGCTGTGGCGGTGGGGCCTTGAGCATGTTCTGGAGGCCCTGGACCTTGGCGGTGATCATCTGCCGGTCCTGTTCAGTGGACGACTCGAGCGACTTGCAGCGGTCGAGGAAGGCGATGGCCTTCTCGAAGCCGGCGCGGTCCGCGGCGTAGGCCCAGCCCGCGCCACACACGGCCTCCGGCAGGTCCGCGCGAGCGGCGAGCACCTGCTCGAAGGCCTCGCCCGCCGCGAGCCCCTTCTTCGGGTCGCGCCCCTTCTGACCATCGAGTGCGTAGGCGAGATACAGCCGCGCCTCGGGAGAGCCCGGCTCCAGTTCGATGGCGCGGCTGAAGGCGCGCTCCGCGCCCGCGTAGTCGCGGTAGCGCAGCGCCAGCGCCCCCAGGTTGAGGTAGCCCGGGACGAACTTCTCGTCGAGCTGCACGGCCCGCTGAAACTGGGCGAGCGCGCGGCCGCGCTCGTCCTGCTTCAGGTAGATCATCCCGAGCAGGTTGTAGAGCGTCGGGTCCTTGTCCGCGTACTTGCGCGCGGTGCCGGCGAGCAGCTCCGCGACGGAGAACTTCTGCCGCGCGTACGCCACCTGCGCCAGGTTCTTGTAGGCCTGCGCGTTGTCCTTGTTGCGCGCCAGCACGCGGCGCGCGGTGGCCTCCGACTCGTCGAGCCGGCCGAGCAACCGGTACGTGGTCGACAGGCCGTTGAGCAGCGCCGCGTCGTGCTCGCGCCCCGGCACCTTCAGCGCCTTGGCGAAGAGGGCGATCGCGTCGTCCCCGCGCTCCAGGCTCCGGTACACCCCCGCGAGGTTGAGCACCGCGGGCGTGTGCGCCGGCTCGAGCAGGAGCACCTTCTCATAGGCCTCCCGCGCCGCGTCCACGTGCCCCTGTCGCTCGGCGATGACGCCCAGGTTGTACTGGGCATTGAGGCTCTGCGGCGACTTCACCAGCACCTTCTCGAATCCCTGGCGCGCGGCGTCCAGGTCCCCGGCCTCGAAGGCCTGGAGCGCGGCGGAGAAATCCTCCGATGCGGTCGACTCCTTCGGGGGCGCGGGGGTGAGCACGGGCGCCGGCGCGGAGGCGGCGGGCTTCTCCACCGGCGACGCCGAGGAGGGCTTCGTCTGGGGCCCGGAGGCACACGCCGCCGTGAAGGCCAGCGAGCCCGCCAGGAGCGAGCGGAACCAGTTCATCTGCGTCTTCCCCGTCCTTGCAAACGCGGTGTTGGAGCGGCTCACGGGGTCACCCCCTCGCGCGAGGCGGTGGGCGCCCGCGTGGTGTCCTCGGAGCGAGGCGGCTGCCCGGCCCCATCCCCCTCGCGCGCGGGCGTGGGGGCGGTGGGCGCGGAAGGCGGTCCCGGCGGAGGCTGCGGTGTCGGGGTAGCCGTCGCGCCGGCGGCGCCGGGCTCACGCGCCAGGTCCGACGTCGCGAGCGTGTCGCTGGCGCGGAAGCCCACCTGCCGCACCTGCGCGTAGGCGCCGGGGTGGAAGCGGTTCACCTGGTCCTGCGCGGCCAGCGTCCAGGGGCCGTAGACGCCCAGCTCGTAGGCCTTCTCCAGCGCCTTCTCCAACGCCTCGTTGGCCTTGTCCTCGAGCGGCAGCGCCAGGTTCTCCAGCTCCGAGCGGTACATGGCGACCTGGTCCTCGTCGAGGCCCGTCGGGTCCGGAGAGTCCATGATGTTGCGCGCGAAGTCCGCGTACGCCAGGCCGATGCGCGTCAGGGCCGCGATGCCCCACTCCCCCGAGCCGGTGGAGAGCACCGCGAGGTACTCCTTCTCCACCCGTTGGATCTCCCGCTGCTTGGCCGCGAGGTCGCGCCGGATGGTGCTCACGCGCGAGAAGCGGATGTCCGTGTAGCGCTTCCACGCCGGCTCCAACCCCAGGAAGCGGGCGTGGGCATAGGCGTTGAGCACCGCGTCGTCCTTGCGGGCCTCCTCCGGCAGCCGGCTCCACGCGCGGACCAGCTCCGCCTGCACGCGCTCCTGCTCGCGCGGGTTCTTGAGCTTCTGGTACGCGAGCATCTCGTTGTAGCGCGCCAGGTACAGCTGCGTGGGCGTGGCACGGGAGTCTCGGGCGTACTGGTCCGCGAAGGCGCCGAACGCGCGCGCTGCCTCGCTCCACTTGCGCTCCTTCTGCCAGACGCGGGCGGCGGAGAAGGCCACCTCCGGGACGTCCTTGCGGTCCTTGAAGCGCGTCACATAGGCGGAGTACGCGGCGACGGCCTTCTGCGCCTCGCCCGCGCCCTCCCACCACACGCCCGCGTTGTACTGCGCGTCCGCGATCCAGGCGCCCGCGTCGTCGAGCAGCTGCTTGCGCTCGGCGGCCCGCTGCGCGCGGCGGGTGTCCGCGTCCTCCTCCGCGCCCGGCGTCTCGCTCTTCTTCGCGGTCGACTTGGCCTTGGGCGCCTTGGGCTTCCGGGACTCGGCCTCCTGGGCCTTCAGCGCGGCGTCATAGGCGGAGAGGAAGGACTCCGCGAGCGTGGCCGCCTTGCGGTAGTCCGCGACCTTCTCGTAGAGGCCCGCCAGGGTGTAGCGCGCGCGCAGCTCGAAGGGGCTCGACGGGTACTCCGCCAGCACGCGTTCGCCCGCCTCGAGGCCACGGTCCAGCTCCCCCGCCTCCTGGGCGATGGACATGGCGTAGGTGAGCGCGCGGTCCGCGTTCTCCGAGCGGGGGAAGTCCTTGACGAACGCGAGGAACTCCTCGGCCGCCTTGCGCGGGTTCTTCTCCTGCTTGTAGACGACCTCGTCCACCCACTTGTAGCGGCTGCCTTCGACGACGCGCGCCACGCGGGCGGCGAACTCCGAGCCGGGCTTGGACAGCTTCTTGTTGTCGAGGAACTTGCGCGACAGCGTGCTCAGCTCGAGCCACTCCTGGCGGGTCTCCAGCACGTACATGGTGAGGTCCGCCGCGTCGCGGGAGCGGCGCTCCTCCGGGAACTTGTCGATGATCTCCCCGAAGCGCCGCGCCGCGTCCACGAAGTGGCTGCGGTCGTAGAGGATGACGGCCGCCTGGTAGCGCAGGTCGATCTCATCCTGTGAATCCGGATAGAGCTTCACGTACGTGTCGCACGCGGACACCAACCGCTCCTCGAACCTCGTGAGCGGCTCCTCCTCGCGCTCCTTCGCGTCGCGCTTGACAATCTTCTGCCGGGCGACGTCGCCCTTGTCCTTCTTCTCGTCGACCTTCTCGCCGTCCTTGAGGTCGCTGCGCGCCAGCTGCCCCCGTTCGATCTTCACCAGCTTGTCGTAGGCGAGGATGGCGTTGTACGCGGCGCTCTTGCGGTAGCTCTCGTTGGAGACCTCTCGCGCCGAGTCGCGGTCCGGGATGCGGAAGGCCACCACGGCGTCGTACTCGGCGGCGGCGGCCTGCCACTCCTCCAAGGCCCAGAGGATCTCCGCGTAGAAGAAGCGCAGGTTGAAGGCCGAGTCGGCGACGAAGTCCGGGTTGGCGTTGGACGCGAAGGCGTCCACGTACTGCTTGTAGATGTCACGCGCGAGCCGGTACGTCTCCACCTGGCGCGTCTTCTGCGCCTCCTGGTGGTACTCGGTGACCATCACCCGCATCGCCTCCTCGGTGACGTTGAAGGCGTTGCGCAGCACGGGGAGCTTCCCCTCGTTGGCCCTCCACCACTCCCCCCCGGGGCTGTACAGGTCCACCATCCGCTTCATCTCCTTGCGGACCTGCTGGCGCTGACGCAGTCCCTCGAAGGCGCGGACGACGGCCTGCTGGTACTCGGGCGCGCTCGGGCCCATCGGCTCGTCGTCGATGAGCGTGCGGTACAGGAGGATGGCGCTGTCGAAGTGGCCCGCGTCCACCAACCCGGCGGCCGTCTTGGCGATGAGGCGCCCCTGCCGCTTCGCGGGGGCCTTCTGCCGGAAGTAGGCGATGGCCTCCTTGGGCTGATCGAGCTGCACGTAGAAGACGGTCAGGTCGTTGAGCGCCTCCGTGCGCAGGTCGCCCAGCTCGGGTTGCTTCGCGGCGTAGTCCACCACCTCGTGCAGCTTCTGGAGACCCGTCGCGTAGTCACCCGTGTTGTAGTCGCACCACGACAGCTTGTAGACGGCGTACGCGTAGATCTTCGGCACGCCCGAATCGCGCGCCTTCTCGTAGTTGGCCTTGGCGGGGTTGAGCTTGTTGCTCTCGAAGTAGTGGTTGCCCAGCTGGATGTACGCGTCCGGGACGAACTGCGACCGGGGGAACTCCTGGATGAGCGTCTCGTAGCGGGTCACCGCCTCGTCGCGGCGCCCCAGCTCGTAGAGGTTGTAGCCCATGGAGAAGAGCACCTCGTCGCGCTGCGGGTACTTGGGGTACCCCGCGAGGATGTCCTCGTAGATGCCCATCGTCTCCGCGCGGTAGCGCTCGCTCTCGCGGTGGTCCTGCTTCGGCGCCTCGCGCTTCTCGCCGCGCGCCACGGCCGCGTCGTACTGCTTCTCCGCCGCGAGGAAGCGGTCCATCTCCAGCCGGTAGAGGTACTTGGATTTCTCCCAGTACAGCTCCGACAGCCGGTAGAGCATCTCCGCCTTCTGCGGGTTGCCGTCCTGGAGCTTGGGGATGAGGCGCTTGAAGGCCTCGATGGCCTCGTCGCGCTTCTTGTCCGCGAGCGCGTCACGCCGCGCGTCGTCGATGCGCGGGATGTCCGCGAACTTCGCCGTGGCCGGCTTCACGCGCACGGGGCCGCGCCGTACGTCCTCGGGCGCGACCCCCGGAGGTGGCGCCTTCTCCTCCGCCTTCGCCGTCGCGCCCTTCTTCGTCGGGCCGCCCTTCCCGCTCTTCTCCGAGGCCCCCGTGGACTTCGAGGACGCCGCGGCGGGCTTCTTCACCGCCTTGCGCGTGGGCGCTTCCGCCGCCTCCCCCACCCCGCCGGCGGCGAGCGCCACGCCCACCGCCAGCGCACCGAAACGAAGCACCACCTTCATGCGAGCTCCCGCCGTGTGGCCGCCCCCGCCCTCCAGGCAGCCCATCTCCCGGAGACCCGGGACGATGGAAAGTAGACGCGCCTACCCAGAATGAGAAGTGGCGTGGCCCGGCGCTTGCGACACGTTGCACGACTGGCGTCGCGACGAATTTCCACACGTCGACAACGACGAAGGGGCCACCCCGGCACCCGATGTGCGCGGAGGCGGCCCCTGTCGGAAAGCGCATGGGCGACGTTGGCCCATGGCGTCATGGCTGCTGTGACTCGGACGTCTTCGCCGGACACCCGCGCTTGAGCGTGTATTGGTAGTAGCCGATCTCGTCGATCCAGAACTCGCCCTGGAACTTCCAGTAGTTCCACGCCGCGCCCGGCATCTTCGGACGGTAGAGCGACTGGCGCGTGAGCAGCGCCTTCTGGTCCACGCCCGCCTGGAACAGGTCCTTCTCGTCCAGCGCCGTCTGCACGCGGATGATCTCCGCCTGGTCCGAGAAGGTCCGCAGGTTGTCGGCGGCCTCGCGAAGGCGGCTGCGGGCGAGCGTGCCGCCCACCTGGAGCAGCGTGCCGCGCACGTCCTCGAGCGACGCGAGCGTCTGGCGCGACAGCGCCGAGCCGTGCCACGCCCCGCCGGTCAGCGCGCGCTTCTCCGCGTCCACGCGCTCCAGCACCCGCATCACCTCGCGGATGCGCTCGTTGTTGCGAATCCACAGGTACACCGGGCGCGGCAGCCGGCGGTTCTCCGACGCGACCAGGTTGTAGGCCAGCACCAGGTCCTCGTCCTCGCGGGTGAAGGGCTCGAGCTGCTTCGCCATGGGGGCATAGAGCTCGTCGAAGGCCGCCAGCGTCGTCTTCACCTCGTCGTAGAGACACGAGTAGTAATAGACGGTGGCCTTGAGGATCCACGACTCGGGCTGGAAGGCGCCGGCGAACTGCGGCGCGTGCAACGCCTGGAGGCTGCCCAGCGAGCCGCCGAAGTCCTCGTTCTGGAAGCGCGCGAAGCCGTTCTCGAAGAGCGCCTGGTCCCAATAGCGCGTGTAGCGCGGCACCCGCTCGTACGCCGCGGACGCGTCCGCGTACTCGCCCCGCCGGTAGTGCAGCCGGCCCAGGGCGATGAGCGCCAGGTGCTGCGTCGCCTTCAGCTCCACCTGCGGCTCCTGCGCGGACAGCGCCGCCCGGAACGCCGCGAGCGCGTCCTTGTCCAGCGCCTCGCCCTCGCCGGGGCGCCCCGGGAAGCGCGGGTCCGCCAGCACCACGCCCAGCAGGTAGCGCGACTTCGCGTAGACGCGGCTGTCCTTGGGCACCGCCTCCAGCAGCGCGCGCGCCTCCTCGAAGCGCATGCGACGCTGGCTCACCGTGCCCACCAGGTAGTTGATGCGCGCGAGCACCTCGCGCGGCAGCGTCACCCACTGGTCGCGCACCTCGTCGGTGTACGCCTGGTTGAGGATGCTGGGGATGAGGTTCTGCTCGTCCAGCTGCTGCTGCATGTCCACCAGCCCCTCCACCGCCTTGAGGTACGAGGGGTGCGAGGGCCCGGCGTTGACGATGGCCGCGTAGTTGATGAAGGCCGCGACGGGCAGCCCCTTCTTCGCGAAGGACTGGGCCAGGAAGTACTCCGCCTTGCCGCGCGTCTGCGCGTCGCTGGAGCCTTCGGACACGTCGAGGAACAGGGGCGCGGCGGTGTCGTAGTCCCCCGCGTTGAAGGCGGCCAGGGCGCGGTTGTAGCTGCCCGAATCCTGCTGGGCGCTCACCGCGAGGGGCGCCAGGGCGACGAGGAGGCTGAGCAGTCGTTTCATGGCGAGGTGTGCCTGCATGGCGTTCAGAAGAGGAACGAGAAGCCAGCGTAGAAGCCGATGTTGTTGAGGACGTCGGAGGACGGCTCGGCCACCAGGTCGCGGCCGAGGATGATGTCCTCGCGGTAGTTCTTCTTCGTCTTCGGGTCGACGCCGTCGAATTTCTGGTATTTGCAGCTGCCGCTCAGCGACAGCGAGGAGAAGTCCTGGCCCCCGGCGCGCGCGGCCTCCAGCGCCTCGAAGTCCGCCAGGTTGCAGCCGTCCACCTTGTCCACGCGCGCGGTGTAGATGAGGTCGCGGACCTCCAGGCGCAGCGCGTAGGACTCGCCGAACTGGAGCCGGAAGCCGCCGCCCACCGAGCCGAGGAACTTCGTGCCCGTGTCACCGAAGCGCGCGGGCACCGTGTAGCGCTGGCCGTCCACCTCGTTGGCCACCTCCGGGCGGATGAGGTGCCGCGTGGAGCCCAGCCCCGCCCCGCCGCTGAGCACCAGGCTGAACTGCGCCAGCTTGTTGTCCAGGAACGCGAACTTGCCGTACAGCGGCGTCACCTCCACACCCGCCTGCAGGCCCCACACGAGCAGCAGCGACGAGGCCGCCTGCGCCTGCTCGCGCACCTTGTCGATGAGCTCCAGGTTGAAGTCGCTCTCGTTGGTGTGCCAGTTGTACTGGCCCGTCACCTGGACCGCGAAGTTCTCCTGCAGGTGGTAGCTGTAGTGCAGCGCCGTGCCGGCGTGGTTGGTGTACTTGCCGTTCACCTGCACCACGGCCGGGTACAGCGCCAGCTCGTGCCGGCCCTCGTCCGCGAAGCGCTTCTTCTGGACGATGTGCAGCGACACGTTCGGGTCGTACAGCGGCGCGCCGTTCACCAGGCGCTGCTGGCGCGCGTCCGTGGTGCGCGGCGCCTCGTCGGACGAGGCCAGCACCGGCGCGTCGCCGGGCACCACGGGCGACTCGGGCTCCGCCACCGGCGCCTCCGGCGGCGGGGCCTCTTGCGTCAGCGCCGGCGCTTCGCCCCCGGCCTCGTCCACCGGCCGCGGGCCGTCCTGCCCCTCCTGGCCACCCATGGGCGCGAGCGCCGGCTCGACGGAGGGCGCACTGTCGTGCTCGCTGGGCGGTGTGATGGGCTCCGGGCGGGCGGTGTTGGTGAGCGGCGCCTGCGGCATCGGCTCGGCCCGCGCGGGAGGCGGCGGGACGGACGTCTCGGCGCCCGGCGCGGGCACGGAGGGCGGGGATTCGGCCTGGGCCAGCACGACGCCTGGGGCCGGGAGCCGGGGCGCGGCCTGGGCCAGCGCCGCGGCGAGGAGCGCGAGGGACAGAATCGGTCGCATGGTTGGCAATGCCCTAGAAGGAGAAGGTGTAGCCGATGTCGAACTGCACCAGGTGCGTCAGCCCCGGGCTGGGCGCGGACTCGCCCGTCTCGCGCCCCGCCTCCCAGTCGTCGCGGACGAGGTTGACGCGGTACTGGTCGCGGAACACCCAGTCGCGCAGCTCCAGCCGCACCCCGTGCTTGTCGAGGATGAAGAAGCGGAAGCCCACCGCCGCGGACACCATCGGCGCCACGCGCGTCTCGTGCAGCCAGTAGTTATGGGACGCGGTGTCCCGGTCCGTGGGCACGGTGCGGTCGTCACAGATGCCCAGCTGCCGGTCCACCACCCGCGAGCACTGGATGACGGAGTTGCGCTGGAAGCTGCCGACGCCACCGCCCGCCCAGACGTACGCCTGGAAGTGCGCGGGCAGGTCGGAGACGAGGCTCAGCTTCCCGTAGATGGGCGCCCACCGCACGCCCAGCACGCCGTGGAAGTTCATCTCCCAGAGGTCTTCCAGCTCGTCGGTGACGCGCTTGTCCTCGCGGTCGAGGAAGCTCTCGGAGATGGAGCGCGCCAGGCCCGTGTGGCGGCTGGCCGCGTAGCCCGCCCGCGCCTCCACCGCGAAGGTGTTGAACAGGTTGTAGGCGACGCCCGCGGTGAAGAAGTAGTGCGCCGTCAGGTGCGTCTGAAGCGGCAGGCCCACCCCCAGGGACAGCTCGAGGTGCCCGCCCGGCTCGTACAGCCGGTTGCGGACCACCACGTTGTCGAGGACGGCCTCGTCATCCTGCGCGGCGGCGCCAGAGGCCGCCAGCAAGCCCACCAGTGAAGCGAAGACGCGAAGCGTGCGTGCGATCATGGTTCCTGCCCCCTGCCCGGGGCCGACGAGTGCGGGAAGCCCGGAAGCCTCCCTCAATCGGGGCACCTGCGTCACCCGACGCCCGGCCCCCTTCGTGGGGCATCCATGTGCGCACGCCTTCCACTCGCGACAAGCCGCGGAGCCCAGGAGGCGGAATTCTTTTCACCCGGGCGCCCCCACGCCGCCCACCTCTCAACGTTTCCGCCCCCTCCTGGCGATGCGAGGACACACGCGTCCTCCAGCACCACCCACCGTGGGCACACCCGTCCCCACCCGGCGCGCCAGGACGAGCGCACCGGCCAAAAGCAAACGCCCCGCCCGGATGCCCGAAAATCGGGCCCGGAGGCGGGGCGTTGGCGTGGCTTCAGGAAGCGAAGCGGATCAGCTGCGCGCGGCCTTGTGCTGCTCGCGCAGGGCGACCTTGATGCTCGGGCGCAGGTAGACGACCGCGTTGTTGTGGCCCGGGACGGCGCCCTTGACCAGCACGAGGCCCTTCTCCACGTCCACGTCGACGACGGTCAGGTTCTGCGTGGTGACCTGCTCCACGCCGTAGTGACCCGGCATCTTCTTGTTGGGGTACGTACGGCCCGGCGTCTTACGCTGACCGATGGCGCCCGGGTGACGCTGGTACTCGTGCGTACCGTGCGTCTTCGTCTGCGAGCCCTTGAAGCTCCAGCGGCGCATGACACCGGAGAAGCCGCGGCCCTTCGTCACGCCCGTGACGTCCACGAGCTGGCCCTTGGAGAACAGGTCCGCCTTGACGGCGTCGCCCACGTTGAAGGAGGTCGCCTCCTCCACCGTGACGCGGAACTCCTTCAGGTGCCGGCGGTAGGGGGCGTTGTTCTTCTTGAAGAACCCCCGCTCGCACTTGTTGAGAATCTTCTCGCGAATCTCACCAAAGCCCAGGGTGACCGCGGAGTACTGGTCCTTCTCCGGGGTACGCTTGCCCACGACCTGGCAGGTGCTCACGTCGATGACCGTCACGGGAACGAGGTTGCCCTCGTCGTTGAACACCTGGGTCATCCCGATCTTCTTGCCAATCAGACCCTTCACGTCGTCCTCACACTGCCAGCGCGCGTGGCGCGGAAAAACCCAATAAAATCAATGATCTGGCCCGCGAACATCTCTGCGGTCCCCAGGAAGCGGCGCAATGTAGCAGACACGCCCCTCACGTCAAGCACTACGGGCGGGTGAGCACGTCACTCGGCGCGATCAAGCCTCGGGTAGAACGGCGCGAGCTGCGCATCCGCGATGCGCTGGGCATACACGTCTTCCCCGAGAAGGAAAAGCGCCTGGTCCAGATAATCCTCGGCCGCCTTGACCTGTTCCTCCAGGGTGGCGATCGACTGGTCGAGCTCCGCCATGCGCGCCTCGTGGTCGGCGAGGCGGGCCTCGGCCTCGTCCTCCATCTCCAGCAGGCGCTTGTGCGCCAGGATGCCGGGGGCGCCGGGCTGGCCGGGCTCCGGGGTGAGGGCGGTGGCCAGGCGCTCCTCCAGGTCCTCCACCTCGCGGCCCAGGCGCATCTGGGCCAGGCGGTTCTTCTTGAGGTTGGTGCGCGCGATGTCGATCTTGGCGGGATCCTGGCGCGTCAGCTCCATGTCGGAGATCTTCTTCTCCAGCTTGACGAGCGCGTCCTGGGCGTAGCGCAGTTCGGCGCGGCGGGTGGCCAGCGTCTTGCGCAGGTCCTTGACCTTGCCGTCGATGGCGTCCACCGCCTTCTTCCACTTGCGGACGATGGCCTGGTGGCCCCCCTTCTCCCGCTCCTGCTCGGCCAGGAACTCCTGGTAGGCCGCGTCCTCGTCGTTCATCTCCTGCTCCAAGGCGGCCAGCTCGTCGCGGCGCGCCACCACCGCCTCCTCGGCCCGGTAGACGCGGTCCATGGAGCGTGGGCAGTTCGGCTTGCCCGGGAGCCTGTCCCGGGCGAGGTCGCCGAGCTGGAAGATGAGGTCGTTGTAGCTCTCCTTCGGCATGGGCGCAGATCTACGCCCAACGCGCCGGGACTGTCACCGGGAGAGCGAGCCCCGCCCTGGCGATTTCAGGGGTCGGCGGGCGCGGCGGCCACCGGGACGGGCGCCACGGCGTTGGCCGCCAGGGCCCCTTCGGCCAGGGCGAGCAGCTCCCGGGCGCGATCCTGCTCCTCCGTGCGGTTGAGCTCGCACACCCAGGCCGAGGACAGGTCCGCCTGCTGGCGGGCCAGCTCGGCGGTCGTCTCGTAGCGGGCGGCCGAGGCGCGGGCGAAGGCGCCCTCCCGGCGCAGCTCGAGGAGCGTGTCCGGGTCCAGTTCGATGTGTTCGGGGGGGACCGGCAGCGGGCCCCGGCCCAGCGCCGCCAGCCGCGCGAGCAGCCGCGATGCGTGCGCCCGGCAGAACGCGGCCAGCACCATGAGCCGCGCCCGGATGCGCGCGTCCATGATGCGCTCGGCGAGCATCGTCATCCGTCGGGCGGAGACGACCTCCGCCTCCCACGCCGCCGCCAGCGCCGCCGCCAGCCGGGTATGCCTCGCACCCATCTACGTCCCCCGATCCCTACCCTCTTCCTCCGCAAGGTAGGGATGCCCCCCTCCAAGTTCAACCGAGGGCCCGGTCGAACAGCCAGAAACCACCCGCCATGAGGATGCCCACCGACAACAGCCGGACGGCGCCCCGGTGCAGCGCGGGGCGGCGCTGGAGCATGCGCAGCGGCGGCAGCAGCACGGCCACCACCACCGCCTGCCCCAGCTCCACCCCCAGGTTGAAGCCCAACAGCCCCGTCGCCACCGAGTCCCCCAGGCCGTAGCCCGCCAGCACGCTCGCGAAGCCGAAGCCGTGCACCAGGCCGAAGAGGAAGGTGATGAGCGCGCGGTGGCGGTGCTGGCGGAGCACCAGGTTCTCCGCCGCGACGTAGATGATGGACGCGGCGATGGCCGCCTCCACCCACCGGGTCCGGTCCGCGTCGAGCACCACCCAGCCGAGCGCCGTGGCCCCCAGCGTCAGCGAGTGGGCGACGGTGAACGACGTCACCAGGAGCAGCACCCGCTTGAAGCCGCCGCCCACCAGCAGCACCGCCAGCAGGAAGGCCAGGTGGTCGATGCCCTCGAAGATGTGGCGGATGCCCAGCCCCACCCAGCCGAGCAACCCCGACACGCGCGAGCCCTCCGGCGCGTCGCCCGGTCCGGGAATGGACAGCGTGGGCTGCAGCGCGTCCGCGAAGAGCGCGCCGGGCGCCTCGCCCTCCCCCACGCTGCCGAGGACGACGCGGTAGCCCTCCGGCAGCACGGACAGCACGCCATAGCGCTGCCGCAGCGCCCCGGGGGGGCAGGAATAGGTGGCGGACAGCTCCACGAACGTCTGGCGCGCCCGCGCGTCGTGGGCGGTGCGCGCGCAGGCCTGGCCCCCCGCGGTCAGGGGCATGGCGTCCCACACGCCCACCGCCAGCGCCGCGTGGCGGGCGTCCAGGTCCGCCTGGGAGACGGTGCCATCCCCGTCCGCGTCGGCCGGGACGAGCAGCCCGAGCGAGGGCGCCGTCAGCGTGAGGACCTGGCGGACCTCGGCCGAGTCCGGGGCGACGCGGCGCACCTGCGTATAGAGGATGTCGGCGTCGTGCGCCTGCGCCGCGGTCGCGGCGAGCAGCAGGCCCAGCGGCAGGGTCCACCCGACGAGGTCCTTCGTCATGGGGCGCGAGCCTGCCGCCTGGGCGGGCCCGCGTCCACCCTCCCCTATTCCGGGACGAGCTCGAGCTGCAGTTGCTGCCGGCCGCTCACGCCCCCGTGGCGCGCGCCGCAGCGCGGGCAGAAGAAGGCCTGGTCCCACTCCCAGAGCAGCTTGACGTCCTCGCCGCAGCACAGCAGGGGCAGGATGCGCAGCAGTTCGTCCGGCTCCGGGTCCATGGGCCCCGGCAGCGCCTCCGGCTCCACGGCGACGAACGTGGGGCGCGGGTTGAGCGCCAGCGTCCGCGAGACGTGGGCGAGCTGCTCGTAGCGCACGTGGTTGGCCCAGCCGCGCGCCACCGACTCCAGGTGTGTCTGCTGCACGGGCGTGAGGAAGGCGTCCGCCCCCGCGCGGTGCCCGCAATACGGACAGCGCCACGCCGGCAGGCCCTCCTCGCCCTCGTGCCCGTTCTCCAACACGAAGAAGGCCTGGAGCTTGTGCAGCAGCGCCCGGGCGTCGTTCGCGCCCGGACGGGTCTTGAACGGCCGCTGGCACGACGGGCACTCACGGCGGCAGAAGCCCGCCGTGTCCCGGGGCAGCTCCAGCCCCTCCTCCTCCAACCCCGACCTCATGTCACCGCCGTCCGCCGCCCTCGCGACACCACGCCCACCACGAAGGCCAGCAGCGCGAACAGCAACAGCAGGTGGACCCAGTCGCCCTCGGTGGAGCCCGCCGTCAGCCCCAGGCCCCACAACACCAGGAGGATCATCCCCATCGTCCAGTACACGTCGGCACCTCCCCTCGCGTCCCCTATCCCGGACCGGCGCAAGCTAGGAATGGGTGTCCGCGCGGGCAACCCGGTGCTTTTCACAGGAAGCCGCGTTCCCACCCCGGGCATTTTTTCCGCCCCCTGAGAAGGCAATCACCCCGGACGACACCGGATCACGACCCGGGGGTGGAAGAGATCTCAGAGGAGGCGGTGCTTGGGGCCCCTACTGGCGAGGGTCCTGGCATGCCGCCTGCTTGGGCGCAATGTCCGTGTGGTCGGGCACGAGCGCCGGTGGGTGCGGCGTCGCAGGCGCGGGGCGCCGGGGAGGGTGGGATGCGGGGTTGGATGAAGGCGTTGACGGTGGCGGCGATGCTGACGGGGACGGGGGCGTTCGCCTTTCCGCTGCACCTGCCGACCGACACCCAGGGCGAGGTCTCCGAGGTGGCGATGCTGCGCGCGCAGTTGCAGCAGCGCGAGGCGGAGCTGCGCGCGGCGCTGGCGAAGCTGCAGGCCTACGAGGACGAGGCCCACTACGCGGAGGCGGAGCGACTGGGCGTGGTGGAGCTGGTGCGGGCCTCGGGGCTGCCGGAGCGACAGCAGCGCCGGCTGGCGGTGAGCATCGTGCGCGAGGCGCAGCGCAACGGCGTGGATCCGCTCCTGGTGGTGGCGGTCATCCGGTGCGAGAGCTCGTTCAACAGCTACGCGGTGTCACACGTGGGGGCCATGGGGCTGATGCAGGTGATGCCGGACACGGGCACCTGGCTGGCGGACCGGGCCGGCTGGCGGCTGGGCCGCAGCAGCAACCTCTTCGACGTGGAGACCAACGTCGAGCTGGGCACGGCCTACCTCGCCGACCTCATCGAGCGCTTCGGCTCCGTGGAGAAGGCGCTGGTCGCGTACAACGCGGGGCCCGGGCTGGCCAAGCGCATCCTCGCGAAGAAGGAGTCGCGCACCCGGTTCATGGCCGGCTACCCCGCCAAGGTCGTGAAGGAGTTCCGCAAGCTGAAGGCGAAGCAGGAGCGCGAGCTGACGCTGCGCGATCAGCAGAAGACGGTTGGCGGACAGGGGTGATGGCCAGACGACAACCCTGACGCCCGTCACCTGACAGACGCGTAGATGTTGCCACACGGCGACTGAACTTCTTCCAGAGCCCGGGGCAATGTGCGCGCCCGGCGAGCGCAACCCCACGGAATCAGCGTGGGTTTTCCGGCGGCCCGCATGGCCCGGTTCCTGCTCTCGCCGCCGTGCCCGATTACGGGGCGCATCGCGCACACGGCGCCGACTGGGAGAGCACTGCAATGGCGGGTCTGCAGATCCACCGTGAGGACGTCGCAGGGAACATCGTCCTGCGTCTGGAAGGAGTACTGGATGGACGGACGGCCCAGGAGGTCGGCGCGTCGCTGGAGGAGCTGCGCGGCAGGAGCGTGGTGCTGGACTTCACGCACCTGCGCGAGTTCAAGGACAGCGCGGTGGGCATACTCACGGTGAGCATGGTGGCGCAGGCGGTGACGCTGAAGGGACTGGCCGCCCACCACGAGCGGATGTTCCGCTACTTCGGCGTGGCGACGGGGGTGGTGGCCCAGCGTCCCTACTACACGCCCGAGGACGTCCTCTCCGTCTGAGGCGTCCGGCCCTCCTCTCCGGGGAGGAGGGCAACCGACCTGGCCCCCGGCTTGGGGCGTGCCGGGTCCCGGGGGAGTCGGCTAGAGTTCCGGGCAGATGACCCAGCCTGCCCGCGTACTCGCCGCCGCCCCTTCCCTGAATCCCGCGTCCGCGCGCTCGACGATGGAGCGCATCGCCGCCGGGTTGGGGATCGCCGTCCAAGGCAAGGAAGCCCAGAACCGGCAGGTGGTGACGTCCCTGGTCGCCGGCGGCCACGTGCTGCTGGAGGACGTACCGGGGGTGGGCAAGACGACGCTGGCGGAGGCGCTGGCGCGGGCGTGCGGGCTGAGCTTCGCGCGCATCCAGTTCACCGCGGACCTGATGCCCGCGGACATCCTGGGCGCCCAGGTCTTCCACGCGCAGACGGCCTCCTTCCATTTCCGCCCCGGCCCCCTCTTCCGGCAGCTCGTGCTGGCGGACGAGCTGAACCGCGCTCCACCCCGCACCCAGTCCGCGCTGCTCGAGGCCATGGCCCAGGGACAGGTGTCGCTGGACGGCAACACGTACCCGCTGCCCACGCCCTTCATCGTCGTGGCCACGCAGAACCCCGTGGACCTGTCCGGCACCTACCCGCTGCCGGACTCGCAGCTGGACCGCTTCATGGCGCGCCTGTCGCTGGGCCACCCCGCCCCGGACGTCGAGGCCCGCCTGTTGGCCACCCGGGGAGGCACCCCGCCGTTGGAGCGGGTGGAGGCCGTGACGTCGCCGGACGAGGTGGCCGCGCTGCGGGCGCTCGCCGCGGAGCAGAAGCTGGACGGGGCCGTGGCGGACTACGTGGTGCGGCTGGCGCAGGCCACGCGCGAGCATGGCGACATCGAGCGCGGCGCGTCCACGCGCGCGGTGCTGGCGCTGGGGGCCGCGGCGAGGACGCAGGCGTTGTGGGAGGCGCGCGACTTCGTGACGCCGGGCGACGTGCGCGCGGTGATGGTGTCCTGCTGGGCGCACCGCGTGCTCCTGCGCAGCGCGGTGCAGGGCGTGGCGGCGCGCGACGAGGCGGCGCACCTCTTGGAGGAGCTCTCCCGGAAGGTCCCGGCGCCCCGGTGACGCGCCGCCTGAAGCAGCGCTGGGCGCGGCTGCGCGCCTGGCTCCGGCCGCCGCGCTCCCTGAAGGTGACGCGCGTGGGCCGCACGTACCTGGTGGTGACGTTCGGCGTGGGCCTGGGCGCGCTCAACACCGGCAACAACCTGTTGTACCTGCTGCTGGGCATGCTGCTGAGCATGGTGGTCGTCTCCGGCGTGCTGTCCGAGCGCTGCCTGCGCGACCTGACCGTGCGCCGGGTGGGCACCGACGCGGCCTTCGCCGGGGAGCCCTTCGCGTTCCGCTGGGCGGTGTCGCGCAAGCGGGGCCACGCGTTCGCCCTCACCCTGTCGGAGGCGGACACGCCCCTGTCGGGCGAGGGCGGCGTGGGCTACCTGAGGGCCGGCGCCGAGCACGTCGTCCGCGCCAACCTCACGGCGCCGCGGCGCGGCCCCGTGGCGCTGACGGGCGTGCGCGTCACCACGACCTGGCCGCTGGGGCTGTTCGCCAAGACGCGCGTGCTGGCGCTGCCCGGGAGCCTGCTCGTCTACCCCCGGCGCGGCTACGCGTGCAGGGATCCGGGCGAGGCGGTGCGCGGACCGGTGGGCGACGCGGGCAATCCGCGCCGCAACGACGGCACGGGCGACGTGACGGGCCTGCGGGAGCTGGCCGAGGGCGAGGACGCCCGCCGCGTGCATTGGCTCAAGAGCGCCTCGCTGGGCAAGCTGCTGCGCGTGGAGCGCGAGCGCGAGGAGCGCCGCACCTGGGTGCTGTCGGTGGAGCCCGGCCTGGAGGGCGCGCCCCTGGAGCACCGCATCGAGGAGGTGGCGGCGCTGGCGCACCGGCTCCTCGAGGAGGGCCACGACGTGGGCCTGGACACGGGGGCGCGCACGCTCCGGCCGGCGAGCGGCGCCGCGCAGGAGCGCCACATCCTGCGCGCGCTGGCCTGGCTGGGCTTCGAGGACCCGCGGGGCGACGAGGAGGCCGCATGAGGCCGGGCACGCGGTTGCGACTGGTGCTCAGGGACCTGGCCTCCGGGTGCGCGTTCGCGTCCATGGCCGTGTCCGGGCAGCTGCCGGTGTGGACGCTGGCCCTGTACGGCGTGGCGCTGCTGTGCGCCCTGGCGGGCCGGCGGCTGTTCGCGAAGCGGGCGCGGGTCACCGCGCTCCTGCTGCTGGGCGTGGCCGTCGTGCTGGGGCTCAACGTCCTCAACGGCGCGCTCAACATCGTCGTGGCCGCCTGCGCCTTCGCCGGACTCATCTCCGGCCATCGCCTGCTGTCCGCGCCGGACGCGGCCACGGACGGGCAGGTCCACCTGTCCGGCCTGTTGATGGTGGCCGGCGGCGCGGCGCTGTCCGGCGAAATCATCTACGGCCTGTTCCTGGTCGCCTTCGGCGTGCTGGCCAGCATGGCCCTGGCGCTGGGCGTGGTGGAGGCGGCCGTCCCGGAGGGCGAGCCGGTGCCGGTGCGTTCGGTGATGCCGCCGCTGGCCACGGGCGTGGGCTTCGCGGTGGCCGGCGCGGTGGCCTTCTTCATCCTCTTCCCGCGCCTCAACTGGAACATGACGGGGCCGCGCGCCTCGCCGGGCTTCGGGGAGCCCACCACCGGCTTCTCCAACACGGTGCGGCTGGGCGGCGCGGGCACCATCAAGGGCAACCCGCGCGTCGTGCTGCGCGCCACGCTCAACCCGGACCCCGGCGTGGAGGCGCTCAACGCGTACTGGATTGGCCGCACCTACGACGTCTTCGACGGCCAGGAGTGGACGACGGCCGGCGGCGTGCGTCACGCGCGCGAGGCCATGCTGACGCTGCGCCCCGGCGGCGACAGCCTCGTCCACCAGCGCATGGAGCTGCTGCCCGCCTACGGGGGGCGCACCCTCATCGCCCTGGAGACTCCGTCGCGGCTGGGCAACGCGTTCCTCAACAGCACCACCGGCAGCCGGCGCACGTTCCTCCAGGAGCTGTCCGGCGGCGAGGTGCGCGTCCTCGAGGCGGGGCTGGGCTATTCGTACGAGGCCTACAGCCTGCCGCCCGAGAAGGGCAGCGGCGACAGCTTCCGCGGCCTGCCGCCCATCGAGCAGGACGCGCTGCTGACGCTGCCGGAGACGGTGGACCCGCGCGTCGCCCAGACGGCCGCGCGCGTGCTCAACGGAGAGCGGGAGCCGTTGGCGGCGGCCCAGAAGCTGGCGCAGTGGCTGCAACGCGAATACGCGTACACGCTGGAGTTGAGCGGGGACGTGGAGGATCCGCTCGCCGACTTCCTCTTCACCCGCAAGGCGGGCCACTGCGAGCACTTCGCCACCGCGCTGACGCTCATGCTGCGCACCCAGGGCATCCGCGCGCGGCTGGCCACCGGCTTCTTCGGCGGCGAGCGCATCAACGACGGCTACATCCTGCGGGCCGGCGACGCGCACGCGTGGACCCACGTGCTCGTGCCCGGGCGCGGCTTCGTCACCGTGGACGCCACGCCCCCCGCTCACCGGCCCAGCCAGGGGTCGCGGTTCCTGGAGCGGCTGCTGGCCCTGTATGAAGCGGTGGAGTCGCGCTGGCGCAACTCCGTCGTCGACTACTCGTTCCGCGACCAGCTCGACGTGGCGCGGGCATTCATGCGCCCCACCCGGGAGCCGGAGTCCCCCACCGCGCGCGGCAGGCTGCCCCCGCCCCGCGCGTGGGGCGTCGCGCTGGTGGCGGGCATGGGCGTCTATCTCGTGTGGAGGGCGCTGGAGCGGCTCTCCCGCCGTGCCCGGCCGCTGGAGGCCACGCGCTTCCTCGACGCCGTGGAGGCCCAGCTCGCCGCGGCCCGCGTCCCCCGCCGCGACGGCGAGGCCCTGGAGGAGCTCCACGCCCGGCTCGCGCGCGAGGGGCACCGGCTCTCCCCCGTCATCGCCCCGGTCACCCAGCGCTACCTCGAGGCCCGCTTCGGTGGGCGCCCGCTGCGGTCCGGTGAGGCGGAGCGGCTGCTGCGGACGCTGAAGCACGCGCTCGAGGAGGCCCGGGCCCCCTCCGCGCCACGTGCTCGCGCCTCCTAGCCCTCGTGTCCCTGGCCGCCCTCCGGGCGTGCCGGGAGTCGTCGCGGACAGCCTCCGTGGACGCCGTTAGGCGTTTCCCACAGGAGGCGACTCGTGGACATCCGCGCACATTCTACAGCCGCGAAGTCGGGGCACGTTCCCAGGGCGCCCGTAACGGTTACAGCCCACCTTCTGTGTACATGAGCACCGTGTCCGCCAACCCCCCAGAGTCACTGGGGATGGGAGTGGACGTTTTCGTGGCACCGCGGTTGCTCAGACATCCCACGTCAAGTCGTCGCGGCATCCAAAACCTTTGAGGCGACCTCCTCTGGGGGTCCCTCCGTCGGGAGAAACCACCCATGCAGGCTTCCACCGAGCAATCGTCCAACTCCGGCTCCCTGGCGATGTATCTCTCGGAGATCAACCACTACTCGCTCCTGACGGTGGAGGAGGAGCAGGCGCTGGCGCGCAGCTTCATCCGGGGCGACCTGGCGGCCGGCCACCGGCTCGTCACCTCGAACCTGCGCTTCGTGGTGAAGGTGGCCTACGAGTACCGCTCCTACGGCATCAAGATGTCGGACCTCATCCAGGAGGGGAACATCGGCCTGATGAAGGCCGTGCAGAAGTTCGACCCGGACAAGGGCATCCGCCTCATCTCCTACGCGGTGTGGTGGATCCGCGCGTACATCCAGAACTACATCCTGAAGAGCTGGTCGCTGGTGAAGCTGGGGACCACCCAGGCCCAGCGCAAGCTGTTCTTCAGCCTGGCGCGCACCCGCCGCGAACTGGAGAAGTTCGGCAACGGCGAGGCGGTGGTGAACGTGGAGGAGATCGCCCGCCGGCTGCACGTGAAGCCGGGCGAGGTCCGGGAGATGGAGCAGCGCATGGGCGGCAGGGACTTGTCGCTCGACGCCCCCATGGGCGAGGACGGGGGCAACAGCCACGTGGACTTCGTGGTCAGCGCCGCCGCCCCGCAGGACGACGAGTTCGCGGACAAGGAGGAGGCGGGCCTCATCAACGCTCGCGTGCGCACCGCGCTGATGCGGTTGGATCCCCGCGAGCGCTTCATCATCGAGCAGCGGGTGATGAACGAGCGGCCCATGACGCTCAAGGAGCTGGGCGAGCATTTCGGCTTCTCCCGGGAGCGCGCCCGGCAGCTGGAGATCCGCGCCAAGGACAAGCTCAAGGCGGAGCTGGCCGCGCTGATGGCGGAGGTCGACCCGGAGGCCGCCTCGCTCCAGCAGTGAGCCGCGCCTGACGCGGCGGGTCGGCTCCCTGGGAGCCCGGCCCCTCCCAGTGCCTCCGTCCCCTCCCGTGGGGGGCGGGGGCACTGTTCATTTGTGGGCCATCGCTTCGCGACCGGGCCGGGCCCTGCTAGAAGGGGCGGGATTCCCTCGTAAGGAGCCTCTCGCTTGGCCCACGGAACACCTCCGGTCGTCGACGATCGCGTGCCGGTCGCGCAATCGACCACGCCCCTCCACCACACGCCGTACGTCCCACCCGACCAGTCGCCCACGGAGATGACGATCCGCGGCCTGGTGCTCGGCTCGGTGCTGGGCATCGTCTTCGCCGCGTCGTCCGTGTACCTGGCCATCAAGGTCGGCCTCACGGTGTCCGCGTCCATCCCCGTGGCGGTGCTCTCCATCGCCATCTTCCGGGCCCTGGGCAAGTCGAACATCCTCGAGAACACCATCGTCCAGACGACGGGTTCGGCGGGCGAATCCCTCGCGTTCGGCGTGGCCGCCGCGCTCCCCGCCCTGCTCCTGCTGGGCTACGACATCAGCCTGACGCACGCGTTCCTCACCGCGGCGCTGGGCGGCGTGCTCGGCGTGCTGATGATGATTCCGCTGCGCCAGGGCCTCATCGTCCAGGAGCACGGCAAGCTGCCCTACCCGGAGGGGACGGCGAGCGCGGACGTGCTCATCGTGGGCGAACAGGGCGGCACCAACGCGCGCACGGTCATCATCGGCTTCATCGTGGGCGGCATCTACAAGTTCGCCTACTCGGGCATGAAGCTGTTCCGCGAGGTGCTGAGCACGCCGCTCAAGGGCCTCAAGAGCGCGACGCTGTCCACGGAGGTGAGCCCGGAGCTGCTCGGCGTGGGCTACATCATCGGACCGCGCGTGGCGGCCATCACCTTCGCCGGCGGCGTGCTGAGCTACCTCATCCTCATCCCCGCCATCTCCTTCTTCGGCAGCGGCCTGAACGAGCCCCTGCTGGTCCACAACGGCATGCTCATCCGGGACATGTCGCCGGACCAGATCCGCAACGCGTACGTGCTCTACATCGGCGCGGGCGCGGTGGCGACGGGCGGCCTCATCAGCCTCATCCGTTCGCTGCCCACCATCATCGGCGCGTTCAAGCGCGGCGTGGAGTCCCTGAAGGCCAGCCGCGGCCACGAAGGCGGCCCCAAGCTCCTGCGCACGGAGCAGGACCTGCCGATCACGGTGGTGCTCGTGGGCAGCGTGCTGCTCGTGCTCGCCATCTTCCTGGCGCCGCCGCTCCAGGTGAACTTCATCTCCGCGGTCCTCATCGTCATCTTCGGCTTCTTCTTCGTGACGGTGAGCGCGCGAATCACCGGTGAGATCGGCAGCTCCTCCAACCCCATCTCCGGCATGGTGGTGGCGACGCTGCTCGTCACGTGCCTGGTGTACCTGCTGTTCGGCTGGACGAACTCCGAGGACCGCTTCATGGCCCTCACCACCGCGGCCATCGTGGGCATCGCGGCGTCCAACGGCGGCACCACGGCGCAGGACCTCAAGACGGCCTTCCTGGTGGGCGGCACCCCGCGCAAGCAGCAGGTGGCCCTGTTCGTGGGCGTGCTCACCAGCGCGATGTTCATCGGCCTGGTGCTGGTGACGCTCAACAAGGGGGCCACCGTCACCATCCCGGAGCCCCACCCGGGCGTGCAGGTGACGGAGCTGACGAACGAGACGCGCGTGCAGCACACCTTCCCGTGGGCGGTCTCCTCGGAGGCGCTGGCGTCGCGCAAGCTGGACGAGGCGGCGCTGCGCAAGGCGGCCTGGGCCCAGGGCTACGACCTGGCCAAGGTCAACGGCGGCCTGGAGCTGCGCAGCTGGCGCGCGGAGACGGCGCAGGACGTGGGCTCCGTCACCCTCAGCCCCGCGGGCGCCTCTCAGGTGAAGGTGTCCGACCTGGGCGCCGTCACCGACGGCCCGCAGCGCACCTTCAAGGAAGGCTACGTGCGCGGCGCGGACACCCCGGTGCCCGCGGGCAAGTACCTGGTCGACGACGCCGGCACCATCCAGTACGTCGTGGACCCGGGCATCGGCGGTCGCATCAGCAGCTACGAGGGCCAGCCCCTCACCCGCTACGCCGCGCCGAAGGCGCAGCTGTTCGCGCTCATCATCGACGGCATCCTGACGCAGCGGCTGCCGTGGGACCTGGTGCTCCTGGGCGTCTTCATCGCGCTGATGCTGGAGCTGTGCGGCGTGTCCGCCCTGCCCTTCGCGGTGGGCGTCTACCTGCCCATCAGCAGCAGCGCGCCGCTGTTCGTGGGCGGCATGGTGCGCTACGCCGTGGACCGCATCCGCGGCGGCGGCGAGTCCGACTTCTCGCCGGGCACCCTGCTCTCCTCCGGCTACATCGCGGGCGGCTCCATCGCGGGCGTGCTCATCGCCTTCCTGGAGATCGTCACCGACGGCGCCGGCACGCGCGCCATCAACCTCCCGTCGCTCTTCGGCCACGAGGGCGCCCTGGGCAGCTTCCTCAACACCGTGGGCGAGAGCGAGATGGCGCACCCGCTCTGGTCCAACCTGTGGGGCCTCGTCTTCTTCGCGGGCATCACCGTGTTCCTGCTGCGCTCGGCCCTCAAGGGCCCCAGCGCCGCGGTGTCACCGCCGCCCACCGGCAAGTAACACCCCGGGGGCACGCCCCCGGCTGAAGCACCGCGAGGCGGCGAGGGATGACACCCCGCCGCCTCGCCGTCTTCCACCCCTGGGCGCCCCGCGTCAGAGCGGCGGGATGGAGTCCGGGGCGGGAGCCGGCGCGGCCCCCTGGGCCTCCGCGCACACGTATTCGGTGCGGAGGGGGGCCACCAGCCCGAAGGACACCACGTACACGAGCGGGCTCCACCAGGGCCAGTACACGTCCACCCGCGACAGGCCGTGCTGACACTCGGACGCGGCGACGTTGGACGTCGTCAGCCCGTACACGAGCGTCGACCCCATCCGCTGCACCGGCAGCCCCTCCCGAGGCGCGCCGGACCGCACGCTCATCCGGAAACACCCGGGCAACAACCCCAGCAGCACGACACACCCCATGGCTCGCAACATGGCTCTCGAACCTCTCGTCACTCGGCGCGGGCCGGACCTTAGTCGGAAATCCCAGCCAGACTCCCGTGACACATCGAGCCGAGAGGCAAGTCCCCGGACTTCCTGCGCCGGATGGCTGGGGTACGGGCGGATTTCGCGGTAGGCTGGCCCTACCGCCCGAGCGGAGAGTTTCAGACGCATGGCCCAGCCCCAGAAGACCCAGGATGCGAACGCGGAGGGCCAGCTGGCCCCCGAGGTCCGCGAGAAGGTGGAGATGGCGCGGACGTTCGCGTTCCACCTGCTCAAGGGCATCAAGCAGATCGGCATGTACCGCCACAACGAGGCCCGCTTCCCGGAGTTCCTCGCCAAGGCACTGGAGAGCATCGCGGCGTACACGGACAAGTTCGGGCCCCTGTCGTTGAAGGTCGAGCAGCAGAACCTGACGCTGCACAACGAGACGCTGTTCTCCGAGGACACGCCGCTCCCCTACAAGTTCTTCCGGGACGGCATCCGCCAGCTCATCTTCCGGCCGGGGCTCTCCGTGGAGGAGCTGGTCACCTTCACGCTCATCGCGCTGTCGGAGCCGGAGCGCGGCGCGGAGGACGTGCTGGCGCAGCTGTGGCGCGCGGGCATGGAGCACGTCGAGTACGTGGTGGTGGAGGGCTTCTCCATGGAGAACGCCTCCGAGGAGGAGGTCCAGGTCGAGGTCGACAAGGTGGTGGGCTACCTCTACTCCCGCCTCCAGACGAACTCGGACGACTACCTGCGCTTCGCGCGCGTGTCCGCGGAGGACCTGGACGCGAAGCTGGACGGCGTGGAGCAGATCCGCGGCCTCGTGGTGGGCGGACGGCACGCGTCGGACGAACTGAAGGCGAAGCTCCAGCGCGAGGTCATGGAGGAGGAGGGCTCGCGGCTGTTCCCCAAGCTGGTGAGCGCGGTGTTCCAGGTGGTGGAGGGCGGTGTCGACGACGGCAACCTGCTCGAGGAGATCTTCGTCCAGCTCCTGGACATGCTCCTGCTCCAGGACGACTTCGGCACCATCAACCAGATCGTCCTCAAGCTGCGCGCGCTGTCGCAGAAGGACGGCGCCCTGGGCCGGCTGCTGGAGCTCTTCCTGCACAAGATGGGCGAGGAGCAGCGGCTGATGCGCCTGGGCGAGTCGCTCAAGGGCATGCGGCCGAAGAACCCCGCGGACGTGATGCGCTACCTCCAGTCGCTGGATCGCGACTCCGTCATCCCCCTGCTGACGGTGCTGGAGACGCTGGAGATTCCGGAGAACCGCGCGCTCGTCTGCGACGCGCTGGCCCCCTTCGCCCGCGAGATGCCGGAGCCCTTCGTGTCGCGGCTCCTGTCGGACCGTCCGCAGACGGTGCGCGACATGGTGTACGTGCTGGAGAAGAGCAACCACCCGGACCGCATCAAGATGTTCGGGCAGGTGCTCAAGAGCCCCAACCTGGTGGTGAAGCTGGAGGTGATCGGCATCATCGGGCGCGGCCGCACCGGCGAGGCGCGCCGCCTCATCGCCGAGGCGCTCACGGACCCCATCGCCCAGGTGCGCATGACGGCGGCGCGCATGCTGCCGGAGTTCGACCGCGACAAGGCCTTCACGGACCTGATGCGCCTGGTGCGCGACCCCGGCTTCGAGAAGAAGAGCCCCGACGAGCGCATGGCGCTGTACCACGCGGTTGGTTCCACGGGGACCCCGGCGGCGCTCTCGCACATGCAGCAGCTGCTGGCGGTGAAGCCGTCCTTGCTCAACAAGAAGCGGGTGCTGGAGGAGAAGCTGCTCGCCATCAACGGCCTGGCGGGCGCGTGCTCCATCCAGAGCTACAAGATGTTGCAGACGGTCGTCGAGGATCGCGGCCAGCCGGTGGAGCTGCTCACGGCGGCGCGCAAGGCGATGTACCAGACACGCAAGACGCTGTTCGGTGATTCGGCGCTCCCCGAGGAGGCGTAGCCCATGGCCGAGAACCTGAAGGTCACCCAGAGCCAGGACGAGAGCACGACCGAGTTCGGGCGCGAGCACAACGAGAAGCTCCAGGCGCTCGCGCGCTCCATGGTCGCCGGCCTCTACATGCTGGTGCGCTCGGTGAAGATGTATGACCCCGAGAACGCCGTCTTCGAGAAGCCGCTGCACCAGCTCCAGGACATCATCAACCAGATCATCGGCAAGGAAGGCCGGCTGGAGCTGGTGGGCGTCAAGGACTCCTTCTACCTGAACAGCATGCTGGTGAAGGTGGACCTGAACTCCATCGAGAACCAGCGCTACCTGCTGTCGGAGATGCGCTCGAAGGACGTGGGCGGCTTCACCCTCACCAAGCAGGTGACGGTGCCCGAGCTGAAGAACTTCGTGTGGATCTTCAGCAAGGAGCAGTCGTCCACGGCCGAGGAGGACGGCCTCGCGGGGCGCAAGCTGCTCAACATGCGCGTGGCCAAGTTCTCCAAGCTCAAGGAGAAGCTGGACAAGGACATGAACGACCCGGGCGACCAGAAGGTCGACCGGAAGAAGTACGCGATGACCGTCTACGCGCGGGCGGTCTTCTTCATCGGCAAGTACCTGGAGTCGGTGCGCGCCGGAAAGCCCATCAACGCCTCCAAGGCGCTGCGGCTGGTGCAGGACTTCGTCGACATCTCCTTCGAGCAGAAGACGCACTTCCTGGGCATGACGACCATGAAGCGCGAGCACGAGTATCTGGTGTACCACCAGGTCAACGTGTGCCTGATGAGCATCGTCTTCGGCGCGGAGCTGGGGCTCACCAAGCCGCAGCTGCGGGACCTGGGCTACATCGCCCTCTTCCACGACGCGGGCATGACGACGCTGCCCGAGGAGCTGGCCACGAAGCGCGGCGCCCTGACGCCCGAGGAGCGCGTGGCCGTGCAGCGCGCGCCCCTCATCTCCGTGCGCAACATCCTCATGGAGAAGGGCTTCAGCCGCTCCACCCTGCTGCGCGTCGTCACCACGTTCGAGCACAAGACGGACTTCGGAACCGCCGTGCGCGACTCGCGCGGCAACATCCAGATGATCATCCCGAAGACGAACCTCGGGGCCTACGCGAAGATCATCGCCATCTGCGACGCCTACGACGCGCTCACCTCCAAGCGCCCCTACCGGGACGCCTATGGCCCGGAGGTCGCGCTCATGCTGATGTGGACGGAGATGCGCAACAAGTTCGACCCGGAGCTGCTCGAGGTCTTCATGCGCGTCATGGCCATCCAGCCGGTGAAGGTGCTGTCCAAGCGTCAGCAGACGCTCAGCGTGTCCGGCCTGTAGTCGCGCGCTTCGCCGCCTTCTTCACCGGGGCCTTCTTCCGCGCGGGCGCGGCGGGAGGCTCCTGCTGGGCGGATGCCCCGCGCAACAGCCGCAAGGCCCCGGCGAGGTCCGCCGGGATGGGCGCCTCGAGCGAGAGCTGCTTGCCCGAGCGCGGGTGCGCGAAGGACAACCGCCAGGCGTGCAGGGCCTGCCGTCCCACGAGCGCCTGGGCCTCCGCCGCGAGCCCCTTGGCCTTGCGCCCCGCGCCGTAGAGCGCGTCCCCCAGCAGCGGGTGCCCCGCCTCCGCCAGGTGCACGCGAATCTGATGCGTGCGGCCTGTGAGCAGGTCCACCTCCACCAGGGCGGCGCCGTCGAACACCTCTCGCACGCGGTAGACGGTGATGGCCGGCTTGCCCTCCTTCACCTTGCCGGTGAAGCGCTGCCGGTGGACGGGGTGGCGGCCGTAGAGCGTCTCGATGCGCCCCTCCGCGGGCGGCGCGCCGTGCACGAGCGCGAGGTACGTCTTCTCCACCGCGCGCGTCTTGAAGGCCTTCTGGAGCGCGACGAGCGCCTGCTCGTTCTTCGCCACCACGAGGCAGCCGGTGGTGTCCTTGTCGAGCCGGTGGACGATGCCCGGACGCAGCTCGCCTCCCACGCCCGCCAGGTCCTTCACCCGGTGCAGCAGCGCGTTGACGAGCGTGCCCGAGGCATGGCCGGCCCCGGGGTGCACCACCATGCCCGCGGCCTTGTCCACCACCACGAGGTCCTTGTCCTCGTGGAGCAGCGTGAGCGGGAGTTCCTGCGCCTCCGGGACGGCGGCGACGGGCGCGGGGACATGGAGGGTGAGCGACTCGCCCCCTCGCAGCCGCAGCGCGGCCTTCACGGGTCGCCCTTCGACGAGGACATGGCCGTCGTCGATCAGGGCCCTGATGCGGGAGCGGGTCAGGTCGGGGAACGCCTGCGCGAGATACTGGTCCACGCGCTCTCCGCGAGCGGAGGGCGCGGCGCGATGCTCGCGGGTGTCGGGTGCCGCCACGTTCAGCGGGACTACCAGATCTTCGACTTCACGTGCGCCTTGGAGCGCAGGACGATGTCATTCACGGCGCGCTCGAAGAAGTTCGCCTTCGTGAAGACTTCCTGGCTGACGCGGCTCCTGTACAGCTCGCGGCCCTCCTCGAGCTCCTCCTTGAGGACATCGAAGAGGTTGTCCTGCTCGATGCCCTTGATGATCTTCTGCTCGTTGTAGAGCGAGATATCCGAGGCAATCGCTCGGGCGAGCCGCATCGCCTTGACCTTTTCCTCGTCCGTCATCGTCCTCCCTACATAGGCACCGCACCGTAGGGAGTCAACTTTCCTTCCAGGGCGGCCATCGGTCGCCTGCACAGCAGGACGGCGTTACTTCTTGCCCGTCTTCTCAGAAGCCAAGGCCAGGTAGCTCCTGGAGACCCGGAGCGGATCCAGCCCCAGCTCCCGCGCGAGGTTCATGAGGATACCGCGCAGGTACACCTGGGCCGGGAGCGCGGTGTAGCGGTCCGCCTCGACGTTCTCGAGGTGCCGGGAGGAGATGCGGGTGCGGTCGGCCACCTGCTGGAGGGTGTAGCCGCGAGCCTCGCGGACACGACGCAGCAGCTCGCCGTTGAACTCGGCGTCCGAGGGGATGTCCGGGATGCGGGGGCGCACCTCGCGAACGCGCGCGGCCACCTGCGCCATCGCGGCTTCGGCCGTGGCGATGGCCGAGTCCTGGGACAACACCTGCGCCTCGCCGAGATGGCGCCCACTCGTCGGACGGGACACCGGGCGCGCCAGGGCGAGCTCCGAGGACAGCGGCCGCATCGGCTCGCGCTGCGCCACGCCCTCCACCGGGGTCGGTTCGACCACAGGCGGGGCCGTCACGACCTGGGGGGTGGGCTGCGCGGCCGGTTGCGCGCTGATCGCGCTCGCTGGAGCGGCGTTCTCCTGGGGGACGGGCTGAGGCGACGCGACGACGGCGGTCGGAGTCGCGACCTCCATCTCGGAAGCGGGCCGCGATGGCGGCACGTCGGAGGTGGTGGCGGCATCGCCATGGGAGACGGGCCGTGCCGGGATGGACGCGCTCGCTGGAGGCACCGCCGAGATGACCGCGGGGGAACCGGCTTCCGCCTCTGCCAGGCCCTGGGAGGCGGTCTGCGACGCGGCGACCACATTCGCGGAGGGGGCCTCCGACGCGGCCGGCACCTGAGAGGCGGTCTGCGACGCAACCGCCGCTGAGGCGGTCTGCGAAGCGGCCGAGCCCTGGGAAACGGGCTGCGCCAGGGTGGCCTCGCTCGAGGTCGTGGCCACGGGGCCAGGAGCGGACTGGGGTGCGGTGCTCTCGGGCCCACCCTCGCCCGCTGGAGCGGACGTCCCGGGAGAAGCCGCCACCGTCGAACCGGCGCTCACATCGGACGACGCCGTCCCTCGCGAAGCGGGAACCAGGGTCGCATCGGCGGCCTTCGCGTGGGGCACGTCCACCGAAGTCCCGCTCGCGGCCGTCTCCGCGCGAGACATCACCCCGGAGACATCCACCGCGCTTCCGACCACCGGAGACGTCTGGAAGGAGCTCGTCACATACCCCAGTGAGAAGCCCGTGAAGAAGCTGGCTCGGAAGTCCTGGGGCCCCGTCACGTTGACGCCATCCGGGGCCTCGGACGCGGACGCCGAGCCACGGGTCCGCTTCCGCTTCGCGCTCCCCTCCTCCGCGTCCGCGGATGGACTCGAATCGCCACGCGCGCTCGGGGCCTCGTCGGCCGCCGCTCCGGACGTCTCCGCCGGGACGCGCCCATCGCCCGCCACGGCGCTCGAGAGCGACTCCGCCGCGCGCTCCACCGCGGACGGAGGGCTCGCCACCGCTTCCACGAGGCGCTGCGCGGACAGCCCCAGGTCCTTGTCGTATTCGACGCGCAGGTCGGCGTCGGTGAGGATCTCCATCGCCTCGGTCATCCGGGCGCGCAGCGCGTCCACCTGGTCGGAGTCCACGAGCGCGTACACGGCGATGGAGTCCGGCGCATACAGCTCCATCAACCGCGCATATGCGGCGCGGATGTCGTCCATCGGCGCGGTGACAGGGACCTCCAGGAGCTCGTAGTAGTTCTGCTGCGCGAAGGGCTTCATGGGGTAGGCGAGGTGTCGGAGCCGTCGAGGGCGAGCAGTCGCGAGGCGATGCGCTGAATGGCGGTAGCAGCCGGGGAGTCGGGTCGTTCGATGAGGACGGGGCGACGCTTGCGCACCGCGCGCCACGCCTCGTCGTCATACCGGATGGCCCCGAGGTCATCCATGTCGATGCCGAAGAACTTCTTCCAGGCGGAGGCCACCGCGGCCCCCACGCTCGAGTCCGCGTCCGTGCGCGCCTGGTTGACGATGAGCCGGATGCGGAACGCCGCCAGCTCCCGCTCCAACTTCTCCGCGCCCACCGGGTCCTTGCGCCGTACCTGCGCGAGCACGTCGTGCAGCGTGCGCAGCGAACCCTCGCGCGTGGTCAGCGCGCTGTCCACCAGGTCCTGGATGCCGTACTCGGTCTCCATCGCCTGCAGCCTGCGGAAGAACGCCGCCTTGGCGAAGCGGTACGCGTTCTCCACCGACGTCGGCTCGGGCAGCACCACCAGCAACCCGTGGTCCGCCATGATGAAGAAGTCGATGGTGTTGAAGCTCGTCCCGGCGCCCAGGTCGAGGATGAGGTAGTCCGCCGACGCCCCGAGCAGCGTCTTGAGCAGCTTCTGCTTCTGCGCGTACTTGAGGTTCGCCGCGTCCAGCGCGTCCTGCGCGCCGGCGATCAACGAAAGCCTGGGCACGCCCGTGGGGACGATGACGTCCTCCAGCCGTGACTTGTTCTTGCGCAGGAAGTCGGAAAGCGTCGCCTCCGGCTGCCCCACCCCCAGGCACGTGTGCAGGTTGGCGCCACCGAGGTCCGCGTCCACCAGCAGCACGTTCATCCCCGCCTGCGCCAGGGCCACGCCCAGGTTGGCGGAGACCATGGACTTGCCGATGCCGCCCTTGCCGCCTCCCACCGCGATGATGCGCTTGGGGCGCGGACGACTTCCCAGCCCCGGCGGTGCGGAGACACGCGCTTCGGGGATCGGGGTCCCTAGGGCACGGGCTTCGGCCAGGGGCGCTCGCGAGGGCTTCGACATGGGGACTCCCATCAAATCCCGTCCTACCGCCCGCGTCGACTCCCCGCCAATCCTCGGCCACTCCACCGCCGCGGCTCCCGGTTCCCCCGGCCTCTCCGACACGGATTCCCGGGCTCCCCGGCTGTTCAGCAGACAACCAGCCGGGCTCCCGGCGCCAGGGGGGGCCGCCAATGAGAGCCAGAGACGGATGGAGGCGATGAGGACCATCGCCAGGTCGTTGGCGGCGCGCCTCTCGTAGCTTGGACCGCGGCGCGGGACCGCGGACCGGACACCCGGGCTCCAGCAAGAGGGCTGCCCCACGAGCAAGCCCTGGCGAGCACGCCCTCTTCGGGGCAACAGCGGAGTTGGCCGCGCCGGAATTCAGAACCGCTGCGCGCGTTGGGAGCTTCGTCGCAAGGCTCGTCCCCGCCCGCTGGCGCGGGACTCGGGCCTTCCACTCAAACAGACGCAGGCTCCGCCGTTCAGGTTGGCGCCCTCCACGTCTGGGAGACCGCTCCCGAGCGTGGGGACGTGCCTCGCGCGCGGGGTCCGCTGGAGGCAACGAAGTTTGCGGAAACTCCGAATGGCATTCGTGGTCACGACGTTCTCACTGCTGCTGTCCGCGGCCTGCAGCGGTAACGGGGCGGGAGATGAGACCGTGCCCGTTGACGAGCCCACCCCCCCTGACGAGGGCACCCCTGCCCCCTCCCCTGGAGCCGGCGATCCGGAACCCGCCCCCACTCCCGGCGAGCCCGAGCCCACCCCTGGTGAGCCTGCCCCCTCTCCCGACCCCGGCCCCGGTCCTGTCGACCCCGGCCCAACGGATCCCGAGCCTCCACCGGTTCCTCCCGAACAGGCGGATGTCCTGCCCACCCCCAAGCGAACGCTCACCGCGAGCAACCTCAGCGAGCTGCGGAGCATGATTGCCGCCGCCATCCCGGGTGACCGCATCGAGGTCGCCGACGGCGCCTACACCAATCAGACCCCCATCGAGGTATCGGTCCGGGGGACGCAACAGGACCCCATCGTCATCACCGCGAAGAGCGTGGGCGGAGTGACCATCGGTGGAGCCTCGGGCTTCCATGTGGAAGACGCCGCCCATGTCATCCTGCGGGGCTTCAAGTTGACCCACGCGGTGAAAGAGGGAGACGTCGCGCTGAGAGTCGTCGGCTCGACGCACGTTCGCGTCACCAGGAACGAGTTCGCCATCAAGGACACGACGTCCACCAGCACCTGGATGCGGCTCGAGGGCGCGGGCAGCGCCAACAACCGCATCGACCACAACTCCTTCCACGACAAGACCAGCTCCAATGTCTTCCTCGCCGTCTATGGCAATGCGCCGGACGGAAGCGTGGGCATGTCGCAGAACGACCGCATCGACCACAACCACTTCCACAAGCTGACCCTCGACAGCGAGGGTGGCGAGTGTCTGCGCATCGGCGACAGCAAGCGCGGCCCCATCAGCGCGCACACCCTGGTGGAGGCCAACCTCTTCGAGCAGTGCAACGGTGACCCCGAGGTCATCTCCAACAAGAGCTCGGAGAACGTCTTCCGCGGCAACACCCTGCGCAACAACAAGGGCTCGCTGGTGCTGCGCCATGGCAACAAGAACGTGGTGGATGGCAACTTCATCCTGAACAACGCGGGGGGACTGCGCGTCTACGGCCACGACCACCTCATCACCAACAACTACATCGAGGGCAGCACCGGCACGGGCGCCCAGGGCACCATCGTCCTCAGCAGCGGCTGCACCGAGGAGGACACGGGCCTGGGCACGGACTGCAGCGTGGCCAACCGGGTGACGGTGGCCTTCAACACCCTGGTGGGCAACCGGCCGACCCACCTGGTCATCGGCTCCTCCGATTCACGGCGGCCCATTCCGGCTCGGGACCTGCGCGTCGAGAACAACCTCCTCGTCGGTGAGGAGGGGACGTTGGTGGACTTCGAGCGGGCTCCCGAAGGCTTCACCGCCATCGGCAACATCCTCTGGGGCGCGGCCTCGCCCGGCGACATGCCCTCCGCGGGCTACGTGAGGGTGGCTCCCCAACTGGTGCGCGCGGCGGATGGCCTCATGCGCCCGTCCGCCTCGAGCCCGGTCATCGGCGCGGCGCGCACCTCCACCGGCGGATCGAGCCCCACCACGGACATGGATGGACAGGCGCGCTCCGGCGCGCTGGACGTGGGCGCGGACCAGGCGGCGAGCAGCCCGGCCCTTCGCCGTCCACTCACCGCCACGGACGTCGGACCTCGAGCCCCCTAGGGCGCGCCTGTATCCGCTCGCTCACATGATTCGGGTGTGGTGGTGACCGTGACGGCCTCGTCCGTTTCGGCTGGCCGCCACACCCGGATGCGGTAGCCGCGGCCCGCCGCGCAAGCGCGCACCTCCATCTCGTCCTGCCCGGGCAGGACGGAGACATGGGCCGGCGACAGGGCATTCAGTCCACTCGTGAAGAGCGTCCCATAGTGGGCCCGGGCGCCCTCGCGGAGGTAGACGAGCACCGTCGACGCCTTGCGCACCTCGTAGTCCTCCGAGTACCAGCCATCGTACGGCTTCGTGGCTCCACGCACCGTGGTGGCGGACAGCCCCTCCGGCAGGGCCTGGGTGACCTGGAGGACGCGCTTGCCCGTCGCGTCCGTGACGAACGCGGAGACGCCTTGCGTGGAGACGGTGAGGTCCGGCTGAAAGTGCCAGCGCTGCTCGAAGCGGTGCGAGCCTTCCGAGATGAGCTGGTCGAACACGAGGACCACGTCCTTCTCCAGCAGCATGACCGCGCGCCAGTGGCGCACCCCTTCGTAGAGCGCGTGGAAGCCGGACTGGTAGAGCCACGGGTTCCCCTGCGCTGACAGGCTGGGGCTGGCGTTCCCATCCCGCTGGTCCAGCCCATCCACCGTCACCGTGTTGTGGGCGCGGGTGCTGCGGAAGTAGGTCTCCTCGTCTCCCGGCTCCTCGGTGAACATCCCGGAGTCGGTCAGCAGCGTGCGGCCGGCCGAGTAGAGGACCACATTGAGGGCATCGAGGTGGCTGTGGTCCGTGCGGTAGGGCCCCATGTCGAACACCACGTGCGTCTGTGCCTGGTAGTCCAGGGCAGTGTCGAACGAGGAGCGCAGCACCGCCAGTCCCGAACTCGAGAAGACGGCGAGGCGCTCGGTGGGCGCGCTGCCGCACATGCCCGCCGTCAGCATGTGGCCCAGCTCGGGGAAGACCGCGCCCATCCTCGCGAGCAACACCGGTTGGTGCTTGCGAACCAGCAGACGCTGACTCGCCCCGAGCATGGGGATGTGCCCATCGGGCTGCACGATATAGGCGGCGAAGCGCGCCATCCGCTCCAGCACGGGCGCCACCTGCGCGGGCAGCTCCAGACCGTACGCCCGCGCCCACTGCGCGAGCTGATACGCCTGGGTGAAGACGTAGAACTGGTAGTAGGCCGAGTTCTCGATGACGAAGCCGTCCGAGCCGATGATGTCCGCGAGCAGCCCCTCGTAGCGGGCGAGCGCCAGCTCACGCCACCGGAGCGCGTCCTCGAAGTACGGGAAGTTCTCCGCGATGAGCAGCAGCGCCGTCGCTTCGGCGAACCCGTGGTTGAAGCCGGCCTCGAAGTTCCCCGGGTCCGCCAGGAAGCGCGCATCCTCGAGGATGAGCCGCTCGAGCAGCGTCTGGTCCTGCGATCCGAGGGCGTCCGCGTGCTTGAGCTTCCAGTATGAATTGATGAGCACCATGGCCCGGTACGCGGTGCCGTGTTTGTCCTGGCTGAAGACGGAGTTCTGCTTGTTGTCGGCGAAGCTCCTGAAGATCTCCATGAGCTTGTCGCGGTAGCGCCGGTCACCCGTCTCCCGGAAGGCCCACAGGAGGTGGGCCGTGGGCCGCAACCCGTAGAAGACGTAGCGCCAGAACTTCTCGCCGTAGGGGTCCTCCGTCCAGGTCAGCGGCATCGGCAGGTGGATGGGGTCGAACCGGGGAACCGGCCAGGTGTCCTTGAGCAGCAGGTCCGCTTGCGCCAGGTCGCCCTCGTCCAACCACAGGTAGGCCACCTCCTTTCCGAACGGGTGGCCCCCCACGACGCACGCGCTCCCCTTGCAGCCCTTCTGCTGCGCCGGGTTGGCGTCCTCCCGCCCGCAGGCGATGTTCAGCACCTCGGCCGAGTCGAGCTCCCTCGACGGCTCCTTCTTGTGCCCGCAGTGCGTGAGCAGCCCAAGAAGCAAGACACCACCCACGGCTCTCCATCCCAGTCTTCGCGACATCTCTCGTCACTCCGTTGCAGGAAGGCGAACAGTCCGGTCCAGACGGGCGTCGCTGGACCTACTCCACGCGAATGAAGGCGTCCGCGCCGCCAGGGGCCGTGGCACCGCCGCCCAGGCCGACATGCGGGAACAGCGCGGCACACTCCGGGTCTCCGGCGCTGGAGAAGCATCCGGGGACAGGGTCCGTCAGCCCATCTCCGGAGCGCTCGAAGTCCGTGTGCGCGAAGAGCGCGGCCACGTCGAAGACGACCCGGTTGCGCCGCGGCTCGAAGCCCGTGAGGAAGATGGTGCCTTGATTCTCCGCGCTGCAGTCGACGCCGATGGCGGGCACCCCCGTGCAGCCGTCGGCTCGGACGTGGAAGACATAGGCCCGGTTCCCGCCCGAGCGCACGTCGAGCCGGAGGTACCTGTAGCCGTACGTCCAGCTCCACCACATGCTGGGGTCATCGAGCGGTGGGTCCGCCCACTCCACGTTCCGGTGGTTGATTTCGCGCGGCACCCCTAGCGTGAACTCCACGCCGGTGTAGTCGTCGAAGTCGGGCACGGTGCCCGTCACCTCGGTGTGGACTTCCGGGCTGCCCGTGTTGCACGTGCCGGTACCATCCTCGAAGTCGAGCTTGGCGACCGTCTTGCGCTGCCAGCGGCCATCCTGCTCCAGCACCAAGGGGACCCTTCCCCCACCCTTGCGCACCAACGAAACGTCGTGCACATACGCCTTGAAGTCCAGCAGTTGGAGGCTCGTGCCGGGGGTACCGACCTTCTCGTAGCTCGCGTCACAGCGCAGGGGCTCGTCGCGCACCTGGGCGGCGAACTGGACCGAGACCTCACGCTCCCCGATGCAAGCAAGCAGGAGCGAGGGCACCACGAGCACGAGGAGCCGGGGTATTCCCCCCCACCGCCACGCGGCAGACAGACTTCGTCGTCTGTTGGCACCGACGCGCGGCGTGAGCCGCCCGAGCATCCCGCGTCCCCGCAACCGTTCCTCTCCCGGATACATCCCCTCCCCCTTGCCCGCCTGAACCACGAAGCGCCCCGCGCGCGACGACCCCAGCGAGAACGGGCGGTTGCATGGCGCGCGCCGACCGGGACTGGCCAGGAAAAGGATGCCCGGCGCGACAACGCAATCGCCCTCCGGCAGAGGGACCGCCGGGTCATCGCGTTTCCATGGGGACGCGCCTTCTCAGGCGGCGTGGGCGGCCTGCCCCGGATAGGCATTCTCGCGTCCCATGCGACGGCCCGCGCCCGCGGGGCGCCGCGGCGACTGCCAGATACCCTCGCGGGCGTCAAAGGCTACAGCGACAACAGCCTGCGCGCCTGGTGTCGTGAGCACCGGAGGCAGGCAGTCATCCCTACCCGCTCGACCCCGCCGCGCCTTCGCGTCTTTCGCCACGCGGCCTACCGCAAGCGCCGCCGGGTGGGGGGCGCTTCAATCGCTCGAAGCAGGACCGGAGGGTGGCGACGCGCTACGAGGAGCGTGCCGCCAACCACCTGGCGATGCTCCTCAGCGCCTCCTTCCGCCTCTGGCCCTGATTTGCGGACACGCCCTAGTCGTCGAGCAGCTCGACGTTCCAGTACGACGCGTCCGCCAGGTGCAGGAAGGGCAGCCACTCCTGGTAGGTCACCTTGCGCGAAGCGCCGCGGAACAAGGGCGTCCAGCGCGGGCGCACGGGCTTCTTGAGCAGCCTCATGCCCGCCTGCTCCGGCGTGCGACCACCCTTCATCAGGTTGCAGGGCACGCACGAGCACACCACGTTCTCCCACGTCGTCTTGCCGCCCTGGGTGCGCGGCATCACGTGGTCCAGGTTCAGCTCGCTGCGCGGCAGCGTCTTCCCGCAGTACTGACAGGTGTCCGCGTCGCGGGCGTAGATGTTGAGTCGCGAGAAGCGCACCCTGCCCCGGGGCAGGTGGTCATACGCGCTGAGCACCAGCACCCGGGGAACGCGGATGGTCCGGTTGATGGTGGTGATGCAGTCCTGCGTGGCGCTCAGCGCCGCCCAATCGTCGAACTCGTAGAGCCGGTACTGCGCGTCGATGGCCTTGGCGACGCCCTGATACAGCAGCGAGAACGCCCGCTTCACCGACGTGACATGCACCGGTTGGTAGTACCGGTTGAGGACGAGGACGGCGCTGTTGATCATGGTGGTTTCCCGGGACTTGCGGCCGCCACCGCTTCGGCGACCGACCTGAGCTCCTCCTCCGCGAGACAGCGGACGTCGAGGACCACCTCTCCGTCCGACATCCTGCCAATAACCGGCACCCCGCCGCCGCGCAGGCGTTCGAGGAATGATTCCGGCGCGTCAACGTTGAGGACGCACGCGAAGGAAGGCAACCGGGCCAGCGGCATGGCTCCCCCACCTACCTGTCCCACCACCGCATCCACTCGGGAACGAACGCCTCGTTCCGCCAGCAAGTCCTGGAGCCGCCGCGCCCGCGCCCCGAGCATGTCCGGTGACTGGGCGAGCAGCCTGTACGTGGGAACCGCATCCGGTCGGCCGTCCCGATACAGCTCCAGGGTCGCCTCCAGCGCGGCCACCGTCATCTTGTCCACGCGCAGCGCGCGCGTGAGGGGATGGGCCTTGATGCGGGCGATCAACGCCGAGCGCCCCACCACGATGCCCGCCTGCGGGCCTCCCAGCAGCTTGTCGCCGGAGAAGGCCACCACGTCCGCTCCCGCCGCCACCGCCCGCGGCACCGTCAACTCCTCCGAAAGCCCCTCCCCCACCACCGGCACCAACGCCCCGGACCCCAGGTCCTGGAACACCGGCACCCCCTTCTGCTTCCCCAGCCCCGCCAGGGCCTCCACCCCCACGTCCTCCGTGAACCCCACCAGCGCGAAGTTGGAGCGGTGGACCTTCACCAACAGGCCCGTCTCCGACCCCACCGCGCCCGCATAGTCGGCCAGGCGCGTGCGGTTGGTGGTGCCCACCTCCACCAGCCTCGCGCCCGACTGGCGCATGACGTCCGGGACGCGGAAGCCACCGCCGATCTCCACCAGCTCGCCGCGCGACACGACACACTCACGGCCCGCCGCCAGCGCCGCCAGCACCAGCAGCACCGCGCCCGCGCAGTTGTTGACGACCAGCGCGTCCTCCGCCCCGGTGAGCTCGCGCAACAGCCCCACCACGGGCGCGTAGCGGCTGCCTCGCTCTCCCTCGTCCAGGTCGTATTCGAGGTTGGAGTACCCCTGCCCCACGCGGGCCGCGCGGGCCACCGCCTCCGGCGCCAGGGGCGCGCGCCCCAGGTTGGTGTGCAGCACCACGCCCGTGGCGTTGAGCACCGGCCGGAGGTGGGGCGTGGCCAGCAGCGCCAACGCGTCCCTCACGTCCGCGTCCTGGAACGTCTGGGCCTCTCCCTGGAGCAGGCGGGCCCGGACCCGGTCCACCGCCAGCCGGAGCGCCGACACCGCGCGCGCCCGGGGGACGCCGGCCAGCAAGGGCTCCAGCGACGGACGCCGCAGCAGCTGCTCGATGGAGGGGAGCGCGCGCAAGAGCGCGTTCTTACCGCCGTCCACGTTGTTCGACGGTGGGCCCACGTCGGAGAGTCTAGGAGACCCGCCCTCGAATCTCCAAACGACAGGCCGGTGTCCGCTGCGTGACGGAAGGCGCACGGACGCCCGGTCCGGGCAGGCAGGCGCCGGAGTTTCCCCATCGCCGTGACAGCGCCATGACGTGGGGATGCGGACATCGGCGTCCATGGTCTACGCCTTCTTCGCCGCCCACTGGGTGCTCTGCGTCTTCTTCCAGAGCTTCTTCCAGCACCGCTACGCCGCGCACCGCATGTACACGATGGGGCCTCGCACGGAGCGGGTGATGCACCTGCTCACGTACCTGGTGCAGGGCTCCTCGTACCTGTCGCCTCGCGGGTACGCCATCCTCCACCGCGAACACCACGCGTTCTCCGACACGGAGAAGGACCCGCACGCCCCCTCGTTCCACCCCAACGCGCTGCGGATGATGCTCCATACGAAGAAGCGCTACGACGACTACGCCTATGACCGCAGACAGCCGGAGCCCCGCTTCCTCGGGGGCTATCCCGAGTGGCCGCTCGTCGACAAGACCCTGGGCCAGTCCTGGGTGATGCGGGGCCTGTGGATCGCCCTGTACACGGGCTTCTACGTCGCCTTCGCCACCTCGCCCTGGCAGTTCCTGCTGCTGCCCATCCACTTCGTGATGGGGCCGGTGCATGGCGCCATCGTCAACTGGTGCGGCCACAAGTACGGCTACCGCAACTTCTCCAATGGTGACGACTCGCGCAACACCCTGCCCGTGGACGTGCTGTGCATGGGCGAGCTGTTCCAGAACAACCACCACAAGTACGGCATGAGCCCCGACTTCGCGGCGCGCCGCTGGGAGCTGGACCCCACGTGGCAGGTGATGCGGCTGCTGGCGAAGGTCGGCCTCATCGAGATCGCCACGCCGCAGCGCGCCGTATACCCGGAGCCGGAGCGCGGCGCGGCCCAGACGGCCTGACGCTCCGGAGTCTCGGGCCGCGACCGGGGTCAGCCGCGGGACAGGTACAGGCTGATCTCGGCGGCCTCGGGCGACATGCGGATGGGCCGCTCGTACTGGAACCCGAGCCGCTCCAGCAGCTTGACGGAGCTGGCGTTGGTGGGGTCGACGATGGCCGCGATCCGCTGGAGGCCCAGCGTCGTCCGCGCGTGCGCCAGCACCGCCGCCGCGGCCTCCTTCGCGTAGCCCCGGCCCCAATGCTCGGGGAAGAACGCGAAGCCGATGTCCACGTCCTCCAGGGTGTCGCGCTTGAGCAGGCCGCACATGCCCAGCGCCGCCCCGTCCGCCTTCAGCTCCACCGCGAGCAGGCCGAAGCCATGGCGCGCGTACGAGGCCAGGGGCACGTCGCGGATGTAGCCCTGGGCCCCCTCCAGCGTCCGGATGCCCCGGTCGCCGATGAAGCGCAGCCACGAGGGTTCGTTCAGCAGCTTCAGGACGAAGGGTGCGTCGTCCAGCGTCAGGCCACGCAGGCGGAGGCGCTCGGATTCGAGGACTTTCATGGCGGTGCTTCCCGAGGTGTTTGGAGTCAGAGGATGGACGGACGCCCCAGGACGCGTCAGCCTGGAGGTCCTTGGAGGATGTACCACGGATGGCCCAACCCTCGAGCCCTGACGCCCGCTTCCAGATCGAAGTCCTCAAGCTGCTGCTCCAGGTCGCCCATGGCGACGACTCGGTCAGCAGCGATGAAATCAACCACATCCTCGATTCCGCGCGCGGGATGTCCGTGCCGCTCCCCGAGCTGACCGAACTGGCGCGGTGCCTCCAGAAGGGCACCCCGCTCCCCGCGCCCAACCTGGGCCTGCTGCGTGGAAACCCCCAGGCCGTCGTCGACGCCGCGCACGCGCTCATCGCCAGCGATGGTCACGTGCACCCCGGCGAAATCGAGATGATGCGTCAGATTCGCGAGCTGCTCGGCCTCGCGGCGTGACCTCCGACGGGGGCGCGCCTCCGACCGCGTCCCACATCACGCCGCGAGGAACCCACCATCCACGGGCAACGACGCGCCCGTGACGAAGCCCGCCCCATCCGAGCAGAGCCACAGCGCCACGGAGGCGATCTCCTCCTCCGTCGCCATGCGGCCCATGGGGTGCTGCGCGACGAGCTCCTGGACGACCTGGGGATAGGCCGCCTGCACCTGTCGCATGGCGGGCGTCGCGGTGACGCCCGCGCACAGCGCGTTCACCCGGACGCCGCGCGTGGCGAACTCGAGGGCCACCGAGCGCGTCATGCCCACCACCGCGTGCTTCGACGCGACATAGGCATGGTGGGCGGCCTTGCCAGCCGCGCCGTAGATGGAGCTCATGTTGACGACGGCGCCCCCGCCCGTCCGCAGCATGGCCGGAATCTCGTGGCGCATGGCCAGCCAGACACCCCTCGCGTTGATGGCCATGACGTCATCCCAGACCTGCTGGTTCGAGAGCTCCAGCGGGGCCATGTCGCCGCCAATCCCCGCGCAGTTCGCCGCGAAGTCGAGCCGACCGAAGTGCTTCGTCGCCCGCTCCACCACGCGCGCGACGGAGGCTTCGTCCCGCACGTCCGTCTGGACGAAGAGCGCCCGCCCGCCAGCGCCTTCGACCTCCATGCACGCCCGCAGGCCGGACTCCTCGCCGCGAGCGGCGATGACGACCGCGGCCCCGGCCCTGGCGAAGGCCCTGGCCGTGACGAGCCCGATGCCGGAAGACCCTCCTGTGACGAGCGCGACACGGCCCGAATAATCGAAGCGAATCATGGGTGTCTCTTCCTCGTGGATGCGCGTGGGGCGCCCGTGCCGAGGCCCCCACGGATGAACTGGATGGCCTGGGCCGCGAGCCGACGCCGACGCACCGGCCCCAAGCGGCGCCGCAACGCATCCGACGCGAGGACTTCGTGCAGCTCCGCGCCCAACTCCTGGAGCACCAGCTCCATCAACCCAGGCCCGATGATGGTGGAGACCAGCCGCGTGGCCACCTCCAGGTCCCTCCCCGGCGCGCGGATGGCGCCGGCGCCCAGTCCCTCCTCCAGCAGGGCGCGCAGCTCCGACAGGCCCGCCTCGCAGATGGACTTGTGCAACCCCCGAACCTCGGGAATGGCCGTGGGGTCCGCCGCCGCGGCCGTCAACCGCGCCAGGCGCGGGTGCTCGACCAGGAAGGCCATCCCCCGTTCGATGTGGTGCTCCAGTCGCCCCCAGAACTCCCCGCCGGGCGCCGAGGCGCCGATGAACTCGCGCTTGCGCCGGGGCGCCTCCTCCATGAGCAACCACCGGTACAGGTCCAGCTTGTCGTCGAAGTATTGGTAGAAGCTCCCCTTCGGGATGCGCGACCGGACGGCGATCTGCGACAGCGAGGCCTCGACGTAGGTCCGGTCGGAGAACTCGACGATGGCCTCGCTCACGAGCCGAGCGCGCCGCTCCTCCGGCAATCTGAAGAAGGTATCCCTGGGCATGCGACTGGTCGGTCATATGACCGGCCGGTCGCATGGCGCAAGCGCATTCGTCCGACGACTAGGGAACCACCTGGAGGAACAAGAGGTCGGACCGGCGGGAGCGAGGGACGAACCAGTGCCCATCGAGGTCGAACGTCCGCGTGAAGTGCGTGGCCGCGATGACCCCTCCGTCCACCGCGGACAGCTCCAGCTCCGTCTCGAGCGCGTCGAAGACCCGGACCCAGCGCGGCTCGAGCCCCGACGTGAACCCCGCCAGCCCCAGCCCGGAGCCCGCCGGATGGCCGACCTGCCCCAACCCCAGGGCCGTGGCATCGCCCTGCGTGGCGACGACGAGCTGCCCCTGGGCATCCGTCACCAGCCCGCGCACGGCGAAGTCGTCGAACTGGCGCAGCGCGACGTCCTGTCCGGTCGCGCTCAGCGACGCCAGCACATGGCTGCGCGGCCCCCCTTCATAATCATCCGGGTAGCGACTGGCGTAGTCCCTCCCGGCGAAGGTGATGCGTCCGCCATAATTCGCGGTGAGCACCGCGGCGCCGTCCGGCAACAGCGTCAGGCCCACCAGGTCGGAGTAGCGCACGGGGATGACGCGCTCCCAGAGATAGGTTCCCACGGGAGACCAGCGCGCGACGAAGAGGCCACTCTCGGCAATGGCGCCGGCGCCGAAGTCCGTGGCGCGTCCCGCCCACCCCGCCACGGTGACGTTCTCCTGCCCATCCACCTCGACCTCGATCGCCTCCGTGCCCCGGAGCGTCTCCGCGGCCAGCGCCCGGGCCCAGCCGAGGCTGCCGTCCCACACGAGCTTCAGCAGGAAGGAGTTGGGGTACACGTCGTCGTAGGGATACGGCTTGCCAGAGTCCACCCGCCCCGCGCCGAAGTCCGTGTAGCCCCAGAAGGTCCCCGTCACCACCGCGCTGCCGTGCGCATCCGTGGCCAGGTCCAGCACCTGCATCGGCACGCCGTCAGGCCAATCCGGATGGTCGGTTCGCGCCGTGAAACCACGCGCCCAGTCCACCGCGCCCGCCGGGGTGAGCTTCAACACGAACATGCCGGTGCCCTGGGGAAGCGGGCCCTTCCCCAGGTCCGGCGCGCCGGAGTACTCGCCAGCCACGAGCACATTCCCCAAGGTCGTCACCACCACCTTCGCGAGCCTCACGTCCGGCTGCGCGAAGGACCGCGACCACACGGTGCTCCCATCCGCGCGATGCAGCGCGACGACCTCCGTCTGCTCGGTCCAGTACGGCGCATCCTGGGTCTGTTCGACCGCGCTGAGTGAAGCGAAGCCGCCTCCTGGCGCGGGAGCCGTGTCGACCAGTCGCTCCGCCAGCAGGTCCTCCGACTGCCTCATCCACGTCACCCGACCCGAGGGCTGGGTGCCTCGATACGAACAGGCGGGCGCGCCCTCCGTGACGATGACCAGCCGAGGCGCCGCCGCGAGGAGCCCCTTCCCCTCCGCTTCCGAACTCGCGAAGCGCAGGCCATCCGTGCTGTCCGGAGACAACGTGAAGGAGTACAGCCCCGACGTCGTCACCACGTCCGTGACATCCAGCTCCACCCATTGATCCCGCGCCACCGCCCCCAGGTCCGCGATGGCCCCGCCCATCACCGCGGGACGCGTGCCCCACTCCATCGTCGAGGCATCGAAGGACTCCGTCCGGAACAGCTTGGGCCCGTTGCCCGTCGCATCGAGCGCGTACAGCCGCAGGAGCACCCGACGGACAGGCTCCGGGCCCAGCTCGACATCGAAGTCCAGATACGCCTGGGTCCGGGGAGACGAATCCACCCGCATGGACGCATCATGCTGCGAGCGTGACGTGGGCTCGGCCTCCGTCACGAACGTGTCCTGCCTGGGCAGGAGGGCGCGGGTGACGACCTCCCGGCGGGAGAGGCACGCATCGGTGGGGGCCTCGCGCGCGGCCCCCGTCCACACCAGCAACCGGGGTCGCTGCGACTGGGACGCACCCTCGCGGGAGTGGAACACCACCTCGTCCGACGACGCCGGATACACGCCGAACGCGAAGTCGCCGTTGCTCCGAACACGGTCCGTCACGTCGAAGTCCACGTAGCTGCCCGGCGCGACGACCTGTGAGCGATCGAGCGCGGCCCCGACCTTCGACGGACGGCCGCTCCAGGTGAGCGTCGACTCGGACCAGGGGCCCTCGGTCTGGTGCACCGTGGGCCCACCGTTCGTCCCGTCGCCTCCCGTGTAGAGGCGCAACACCGCGCGCTGGACGGACTCGGACAGCCCCTGGACCGAGAAGCGAAGGTGCGCCTCGCGCCGGGGCGAATCCCCGACCCTCAGCAACGCGGCCGTGCCCCCCGAGGAGCCCGGATCATCCTCCGCGACGAAGGCATCCGCGGTGGGCGAGAACTCGAGCGGGCCGCTGGACACGGTGAGCGGCGGCGGTCGCGGCGGAGGATGGTCGGTGGCGGACTCGACCGTGAGCACGAGGCGCGGGCGCAGCGCCTCGTCCGGGTACTCGAGCGACGCGAGCGTCACGCCGTCCGTGCTGTCCGCCTTCAGGAAGATGTCCGTGAAGGCGTTCTGGGAGAAGTACATGTCCGAGAGGTCGAACTCGATCCACGTTCCACTCACCACCTTGCCCACGCTGACGACGGGCCAGTTGGCACCGAGGTCGGGGCGCGTTTCCCACGTCGTCAACCCGTTCCACGTATGGACGCCCGGCGGGTCATGCACGGTGGGACCATCGACGGAACCATCCAACGCGAAGACTCGAAGGCGCGCGGACGTCAGGGTGCCCTGCAACGGCGCCACGAAGAACTTGAAATACGCCTCGGCCTCGGGGGAGCGGTCCAACTCGAGGGTGGGCGACAAGCTGAATCGCGTCGTCGGCGCGGTCGACAGGACATACGTGTCCGCCGACGCGATGAGGGTGATCGTCTTCGTCTCCAGCGCCGCGGATTGCTCCGCCAATGGCAACTCCGGAGCCTGCTGGGAACCCCCGACTCCATCCTGAGAAGGTCCGCACCCACTCAGGGCAAGGATTGCCGCGGCCATGCCCCCGCCCACGCCACCCAATGTTCTCTGCTTCACGTCTGCACTCCCTCGCGAACGACGGAGCGACGCTTGAGCAACAGCTGCGCCAGCGGCAGCCCTCCGAAAGCCGGCCCACTCGCGCTTTCGTGAGTCGCGAGGTGCCGGAGCGCGACCTCGCCTCCATGTCCGAGGACGCCTCGCGCGAGCGTCACCGCCGACGCGTGAGTCCGACAACCACCGTGGCTGGCGAAGGGACAGGCCCCGCACCTCCGTTCGACGCGGGGGCCACTGTTCGTGCGGCGTTTCCACGGGTGTCAGGCACCTCGTGGCCAGCGGCTTGGGACGCGCGGACCGAGCGCTGTCGGAGTCCCAGCAGCCCACGCGGCTCGCCGCCAGGTGGCGCCGCGCGCGCGTCATGGAGACCTCTGGCCGCCCACGAGGCATGGCACGAGGAGGAACGATGCACCGTCTCTTGATACTGGGGCTGCTCGCGGCGAGCGGCACGGCCCTGGCCACCCCCGTCCCGCTGTACCGCCTGTACAGCCAGCGCGGGACGGACCACTTCTACACGACGAGCTGGCCGGAGGCGCTCAACGCCATCCAGCGCCACGGCTACACGTTCGAGGGCACCACGGGCCTGTGCCACGACACGAACGAAGCGGGGACCATCCCCCTGTTCCGGCTCTACAGCGGCGGAGCGGGAGACCACTTCTACACGGCCTCCGCGGAGGAGCGGGACATCGCCGTCGCGGTCCACGGTTACGTCAGCGAGGGAATCACCTGCTACGTGTACCCATCGAACCAGGGAGGGACGTGTCCGCTCCTCCGACTCTGGAACGGAACCGACCACTTCTACACGCTCTCCACGCAGGAGGCGATCAACAGCCGCTACACCTACGAGGGGATCGCCGCGTACATCTCCCCGCCAGACGGCGGTTGCCCCCACTGAGGGCTCGCCAGGGCATCCCCGCCACCCGCGAGGTCCGTGGCTCCCGACTCGCGCGTGGCGGGCCCCACGCAGAGGGACGCGGTGGCTGCTCCGGTGCGGCGAGGCCCTGGCTCAGTACACGTTGTACTTGCGGCGCAGCGCCTCGTGCTCCTCCGCGTTGCGGGACGGATGCAGGCGCTTCTCCGCGTCGTGGAGGTAGTACCAGTACTCGCTCGTCTTGGGCGACATGGCGGCCTGGAGGGACTCCACGGTGGGCGCGCCGATGGGGCCGGGAGGCAGGCCCTTGCGGTGGCGGGTGTTGTACGGGTCCTCGGGGTCGCGCAGCCGCTTGAGGAAGGCCACGCGGTCGTTCCACTGCGCCAGCGCGTAGCGGGACGTGGCGTCGACGCCCAGCGGGAAGCCCTTGTCGACGCGCTTCCACAGGATGCCCGCGACGAGCGGGCGCTGGTCCGGCACCGGCTCCTCACGCTCCAGCATGGACGCCATCACCACCACCTCGTGGAGGCTCCGGCCGCTCTTCGCGATGGCGTCGCGGTTCGGCTCGTAGAAGCGCTCGCCGAACGCGTCGAGCTGGCGCTGGATGAGGTCCTCCACGCTGAACTTCTCTTTGATGACGCCGTAGGTCTCCGGGTACAGGTACCCCTCCAGCGTCCCCGTCGTGGGAAGCGGGAAGGACGCCTCGAAGGCCCCCGGCTTGCTCGCCGCGGCGATATAGGCGCCAGGGGTGATGTAGCCAGCGGCGGCCAGGGCCGCGTCGGTGTCGCGAAGGCGCCAGCCCTCGACCACCACGAAGGGCACGTCATCCGGGAGCGGATTGCCCTCCAACGCCTTCGCCACCTCCGCCACCGTCATGGACGGGCTCACCTCGTGACGCCCCGCCTTCGGCGAGAAGGAGCCACGCCGGAACAGGTGCCAGCGCCAGATGCGCGCGTCCTTGATGAGTCCCTGGGTGACGAGCAGCGCGCCCAGGCCCCTGCCCGAGGTTCCCTTGGGGACCGTGAACTCCACCGTCGCCGCGCCCGGAGGAGCCACGGACTGCCGCGTGGCGCCTTCCGCCCACACGAAGGCACCCACGCCGACCCCTGCGACCAGCAGGAAGACCACGACCAGACCGATGAGGATCTTCTTCATTCGCGGCGCACGGTAGCACCCTCGCCCGGCCCTGCGTCCTTCCCAGATGGGGGGTGTCCGTTCCCGGGCGCCGCCCCGGCGACCGGGCGAGCTCCCCCGCCCGCCCCGTCCCCCCTCCACGCCGCCGAGCGCCGCGCCAGGAGGTAGCGGACGAACGCCCCCAGCCCCGCGAACCGGAAGCCCGGATCCACGTAGTGCTCAATCACGTAGAAGGCGAAGTAGTAGAACCGGGCGAAGCACCACACCGCCACCGCGAGCAACAGCGCCACGCGCAACGTGGGCGCCTCCCAGAGCAACAGGCCGCTGGCCATCCCTCCCGCCAGCAGGAAGAGGAATCCCTTCGCGTAGATGAGCCGTGGACTCTTGAGGTCCGCCATGGGCACGCTCGTCGTGGACAGTCGCCGCGCCGAACCCTAGCAGCCTGGCCCCCCTCCGGGCGCGAGGCGGCCGCCAGGCGCGCCCCACCCTCGAGCCCACGCCCCGATGCTACCGGGACGCGCTCTTGATGACGGGCACGCCGGGCGCCCGCCCGTAGAGGAGCTGGTAGGTGTTGTACGAGCGCAGCACCCGCTTGATGTAGCCGCGCGTCTCGGAGATGGGGATCTCCTCCACCCACGCATCGAGCGGCAGGTCCGGCTTGTCGGCGCGCCAGCGGTTCACCGCGCCCGGCCCCGCGTTGTAGCTGCCCACCGCGAAGGGCGTGTGCCCGCCGAACCGCTTCAACAGGCCGCCCAGGTAGTGCGCGCCCAGGCGGATGTTGAGGTCCGGCTGGAGGAGCTGGTCGACACTGAAGCGCTTGAGCTTCAGCTCGCGCGCCACGTTCTTCGCCGTGGACGGCATGAGCTGCGTCAGGCCCAGCGCGCCGGCCCACGACAGCGCCTTCGGGTCGAGCGCGCTCTCCTCGCGCATCAGCGCCTGGAGGAGGTCGGCCTCCACGCCCGCGGCGGACGTGTGCTTCTCGATGAGGTCGCGGAACGCGTTGGGATAGGCCACCTCCCACACCACGCGCGTCTCCTTGGTGATGCGGCCGCTCAAGTCCTTGCGCAGCGCCAGCCGCGCCACCGCGTGCGCGGCGCGCTCGTCCCCGGCCTCGTGCAGCACGAGCACCAGCAGCCGGAGGGCCTCCGCCGGCTGGTTCGCGCGGTTCACCGCGAGCAGCTCGGACGACACCGCCTCCGGGAAGCCCAGGCGCAACAGCTCCACGCCCGCGCGGAAGTGCGGGTCCTCGCCCATGGGGCCGGCGAACAACGGCCAGGGGCTCGCGGCCTCCGGCACCGCGAAGATGTCCGGGGAGATCCGCTCCAGCCGCGCCGGGTCCACCGTCCCCAGCTGCGAGCGCGCCATCAAGCCGTAGTACGTCGCGGGGTGCTCCGTCGCGAGCTTCTCGAACAGCTCCGCGGCCCCCTGGATGTTGCCCCGGTCCTGCATCGTCCGGGCACGCCAGTACCGCGCGCGCTCCACGTCATAGCTCTCGTCCGCGCGGGCGAACTGGGCCTCGATGCGGTCCAGGAAGCCCTGCCCCGCGTCCTCGGCGCCCGAGGTGCGGGCGATCCAGAACGCCTTGAAGAGCGCCTCGCCCAGGAAGTCTCCCTGGGGATACAGCCGGGCCAGTTCGTCCAGCCGCGCCATCGCCTCCTTCGGGCGGTTCGTCTTCACGTACAGGTCGGCCGCGTAGAAGAGCGCGTCGTCCGCGAAGCTGTGGTCCGGGAACTCACGCGCCAGCCGCTCGTACGTGTCCGTCCCGCGCGCCGAGTCGACGATGGACCGCGACGAGCCCAGCACGTACAGCGCCCGCGCGAGCAGGTCGCGGTCCGTGCAGTGCGCCACGACCTCCGACAGGACCTGGATGGCGCGCGTGTGCTGGCGCTCCTTGCGCATGCCCTTGCCGTAGGCGAAGTGCGCGCGGCACGCGAGCGCGTCCGGCAGCTTCAACTGGCCCAGCAACGGCTCCAGCTGCGTCAGGCCTTGCTTGTTGCGGTGCAGCTCCACCAGCTGCTCGCCGCGCGCGACCTTCGCCTCCAGCGGAGGCGCCTGCCCCTTGAGGCGCTTCTCGGCCTGCTTCGCCAGCGGCGACAGCGGATGGGCGCCCCACAGGCGCCACAGCGCGGCGCGCTCGGAGGTCCGGTCCTTCTTCTCCGCGGCGATGTCCGCGATGGCCATGAGCGCCTCGGCGCCCACGTTGCGGCCCCAGCTGGGCGCGGCGCGCGAGGTGAGCGGCTCCAGCGCGGCCATGGCCCCGGCCGCGTCCTTCTTCTTGCGCAGCACCCGCGACAGCGCCAGCCGCGCGTCGACATAGAGCCGCGACTCCGGAGACACCTGCTCCAAGAGCGCCGCCGCCTCGTCGAAGCGGCGCAGGCCCTCCAGCGCGAGGCCCGCGTGCGTCAGGCACCGGTCCTTCAACGCGGGGTAGTCCGGGGCCAGCGCGGACATCTCCTTCGCCGCGGACTCCTCGTCCCCGGCGCGCAGCGCGGACAGCGCGCGCAGGTAGCGCACCGGCGGCGTCTCGCCCTCGCCCTTCAGCAGCTCACGCGCCCGCGTGTACTGCCCCTTGTCGAAGGCCTCCCGGGCCTCCTTCTTCTTCCCCTCCGCGAAGTATTGCGACAGGTCCTCGCGCGCGTAGCGGCGGCCCCGGTGGACGACGGGCGCGGGGGGCGCGGCGTTGGGGAACGCGGGGTTGAGGACCTCGACGTAGCCGGGCGGGAGCGGCGCCTTCTCCGCGTCCGGCGGCGGCGACAGCTGGGCCTCCGGAGGGGCGTTCTCCGTGTGCTGCGTGGGGGCTTCGGAGGCCTCCGCCTCCGGAACGTCGGGCGCGGGGGCCTGGGCGGACAGCAACACCGCGGAGGCGACGACTGCGAGCTTGGACAGGAAGGGCTTCATACGCGGGGCTGGGGAAGCAGGGAGGTGTGCGCGGGCTCGCCCCAGGACAACCGGCACGACATGGAAAATTTCCGGAGCTGGACACAGGTTAGACTGTCCGCCCGCCCATGGATATCCGGACACAGAGCGCCCTGCTGGCATCCATCATCGGCCTCGCCCTGGGCGTGTCCATGCTGCTCAGGCCCGGGCGGCCCAAGGTCCTCACCCTGTACTCCGTGTTCGCCCTGACGGTGGCCGGGTACTACCTCTCGTTCTTCTTCCACAGCATCTTCCCCGCCGCGTCCTACCCCTGGACGTCGCGAATCACCCTCGGCATCACCGTCCTCGCCGCCTCCCTCGTCCCGGGCGCGGCCGTGGGTTTCTTCCTCGAGTTCCTGGGTGTCAGCAAGGGAACACACCTGGTCGGCCGCAGGCTCGCCGTCCTGTCGGTCGTCCTGGGCCTGGCCGTGGCCGTCACCCCGCTCGGCGACAAGGTCTGGGGCCGGGTGGCCATGGGCGTCTGGGTGCTCGGCTCCCTGCTCGCCTCCGTTTCGTTGCTGCTCCACCGGGTCCGCAGCAACGAGTCGCGCATCGAGCAGCTGCGGCTGATGTACCTGGCCATTGGCGCGGGGGCGGCCATCTTCTTCTCCGCCCTGGACTTCCTGGGGCGCTACGCCATCCCCGTCCCCACGCTGGGGCCCGTCTTCACGACGCTGTACCTGTTCTTCCTCGCGCAGACGCTGCTGCGGCTGCGGCTGATGGACCTGCACGAGCTCCTGGGGAAGATCGCCTCGCAGACGGTGCTGGCCGTCATCCTCGCGGCCGTCTTCACGGTGCTGACGGCGTGGGTGGACGAGGACACGGGGCTGTTCGTCTTCAACACGGTGGTGGCGGCCTTCGTCATCCTCATCCTGTTGGATCCGCTGCGCGCGAAGGTGGAGGAGATGGTGGTGCGCATCTTCTTCCGCGAGCGCTTCGCGCTGCTGGACGCGCTCGGGACGCTGCGCGCGCGCATGGCGAACGTCATCGAGATCTCCGAGCTGGCGCGGCTGGTGCTGGACACGCTCCACGAGACGGGCCGCGTGACGCACTCCTCCGTGTACCTGCTGGCGGAGGACCGGCCCGGCTACCGGCTGCTGGACTCGCGAGGGCCCTTGCCGGTGGCGTTCCTGGACACGGCCGCCGCGCGCGGCCTGCTGTTCGCGGTGGCCAGCGGGCAGAAGGCGGTGCTGCTGGAGAACGTGGAGCGCCGTGGCGCCACGCTGCGGCTCCAGTCGGTGGAGGGGCGGCGCTATCGCGACGAGCTCAAGCGCCTGAACGACACGCGCGCGGCGCTGGTGCAGATGAAGGCGGGCATCAGCGTCCCCATGGTGGGCAACGATCGCGTCATCGGCTTCCTCAACCTGTGGGACGAGCGGGTGCCGGAGGCGTACGCGTCCGACGAGATCGCGCTCATCCTGGAGGTGGCGGAGAAGCTGGCCACGGTGCTGGAGAACTCGAAGCTGTACGAGAAGATCCGCGAGCGCGACCGCCTGGCGGCGCTGGGTGAGATGGCGGCGGGCCTGGCGCACGAAATCCGCAACCCGCTGGGCGCCATCAAGGGCGCCGCGCAGTGCCTGGACCCCATGCGGCTGCCGGGCGAGGACGGCGAGTTCCTGGAGGTCATCGTCGAGGAGGTCAACCGCCTCAACGGCGTGGTGACGGCGTTCCTCGACTATGCGCGGCCCATGAAGCAGAGCTTCGGCCCCACGGACCTCAACGAGGTCGTGACGCGGACGATGCGCCTCATCCAGAACGACGTCCCGGCCCACGTCGCGCTGGCGGTGGAGCTGGACCTGCAGCTGCCCCGGGTGGACGGCGACGCGGAGCAGCTCAAGCAGGTGCTCATCAACCTGGTGCAGAACGCGGTGCAGGCGCTCGACACGCGCGAGGGGCGCATCACCGTGCGCACGGAGCGACCGGAGCGCTTCGGCGAGTTCCGCAACGCGGGCGGCGAGCTGCTGGAGGTGCGCATCTCCGACACCGGCCCGGGCATCCCGCTGGACCAACAGACCCACATCTTCGTGCCCTTCTTCACCACGAAGCAGAAGGGCACGGGGCTGGGCCTCGCCATCTGCCAGCGCATCGTGAAGAACCACGGCGGCAGCATCTCCGTGCAGAGCAAGGTCAACGAGGGCACGACGTTCATCATCCGCCTGCCCGCCCTCCCCGCGGAGAAGCCCGCGGAGGGGCTGCCCGCTGAAGGCACGCCGCCCCCCGCGACGCGCATCTCCCAGTCCCTCCCGGTGCCCGAGGAGCTGCGCGAGCCCCCCAAGCCCCCCACCCCAGAGCCCCGCGCCAAGCGCGAGCGGCGACGCAAGGCGAGCTGAAGCCCCCGCGTCGCGCGACGACGGCCTACTCCCGCGCGGTCGGCTGCTCCTCCGGCTTGGACTCCTCGGCCTTGATGCCGAAGAGCTTGCGCAGCCGCGTCTCGGTGTCGTCCTCGGGCCGGATGCCAGCCTGCTCCTGGATGGCCTCGAGCTTCTTCTTCTGCCGCTCCTCCTGGATGCCGGCCACGGCCTGGTGGTCGGGGAGGTTGGGACCGAGCTCACGCACGACGGCGGCGCGGATGCGCGCCGCGGCCTGCTCCACCACCTGCGCGTTCTGGAAGACCGACCCCTGCGCCTCCGGCTTCGAGGCGCCCGTGCCGTACGCGGACCACACGTCGCTGCGCAGGGTGAAGGCCTTCATCGAGACGAGCTTGCCGCCACTCGTCCCCACCGCGTCCTCCAGGAGGACGTGGGGCATGATCCACACGTCGGGAGCGATGCCCTTGGAGCGGGCGGCGGCGATGAGGTCCTCGTCCGACGCCCCGAGCCGCGTCGCGCTTGCGGGCAGCCCCCTCACGGGGACGACGCGCAACAAGGGGTCGTTGGAGAGCGCGCGCAGCAGCATCTCGTCGAGCTGCTTCCGGTCGACGGACTTCCCGAGCGCGTCGGCGATGGTCGCCTCGAACACGGCGACCTCGATGGGCGCATCGGCCGAGCGACGGGGCGCGGCGGCGACGGCCTTGGCGTAGGCCTCCTCATCCGCCGCCTCCGCGTCGATACGCGCCTGCTCCTTGGGGTCGGAGCTGCGAACGACCGTCTTGCCGTCCAGGCCCCTCGACGTCGTGGTGAAGGTACCGCCTGCACATCCAACAAGGGACAACGCGACGACGTTCACGACGAGCGCGCGCGGGAACATGGCTTCTCCGATGAAGGGGTTGGGGGTGTGAGTCGCGGACGACCGAAGTCGTCCGGCTCGCTGAGGACGGGGGGCCCCGGAGAAAATTCACGCCACGCCCCATTCCCCGGCGGGCGCCGCCACGCGAGGAGTCGATGGCGCCCCGCGTCGTCGCGTGTGCCTGCGCTAGACTGATGGGTCATGAGCGCGTGCCCCTTCTGTCAGCAGACGATGCGCCCGACCTTCATCGGAGGGTTGCCGCGCGAGGAGTGCGAGGCCTGTGGTGCGATCTGGTTCGAGGGCGACGCCCTGGCGAAGGTGATGGGAGGCTCCGTCTCCGACGCGCTGGTGCGGCGGGCCCGAGGCAGGCCCGGCGTCTGCAAGGGCTGCTCCGTGTCGCTCCAGTACGTCCCCTCCTGCCCGGAATGTGGGGCCACCGCGCCCACGTGTCCGCGCTGCGGCAAGGCCCCCCTTCCCGTCGTCGTGGCCCTGGGCGTCACGGTGGAGGCGTGCCCGGACTGCGCGGGGGTGGCGTTGGATCCAGGCGAGCTGCGGGAGCTCCAACGCGCGGCGGCGAAGTACCGCCACGAACCGCTCGACCCTCGGCCCAGGCTCGCCGAGGTGGAGACGTGGGCGTGCGCCATGTGCCGCCGCAAGCTCGAGCCCCGTTATGGCTTCGTCTGGGAGGAACGGCTCTACTGTGGAAGCTGCGCGCCGTCGGGCGCCGCGCCGTACACCGGGGAGCTGACGCGGGCCATGCCCAGCGAGGAGTCGTCGTTCACGTCGGACTCGGGTGTCTCGGGAGCCCTGGCGGTGGGCGCCGCGGGAGACGCCACTGGCTCCGCGCTCACGTGGCTGTTCTCCCGCATGTTCCGGCGGTAGCGCAGGCGCGCCTCAGCCCAGCGACGCGGACGCCTCCGCCAGCTTCTCCTGCGCGGCCTCCCAGCGGGCATAGAGGTCTTCCAGCGCCTCCTTGCCCTCGCGGTGCGCGTCCATCAACGGCTTGGCGCGCGCGAAGTCGTTGTAGAGGACGGGGTCGGCCAGCTGCGCCTCGCGCTCCTTCTGCTCGCCCTCGACCCTGGCGATCTGCTCCTCCAGCTTCGCGATCTCCTTCTTGATGGGGCCCTCGACGGCGCTGCGCCGCTGGCGGGCCTCGGCCTCCAGCCGCTTGCGCTCCTTCTCCGTCATCGGCCCGGCCAAGGCCTTGTCCGCCCCGCCCTTCGCCGCGCCGCCCGCCGCGGCCTCCGCCTCCAGGCGCTGCTGCTCCTGGTGGTACAGGTAGTCGTCGAGGTTGCCCGGGTGCGGCGTCAGCTTGCCGTCCGCCACTTCCCAGACGTGCGTGGACAGGCTGTTGATGAAGCTGCGGTTGTGGCTGACGAACAGCAGCGTGCCGCCGTAGCCCTTCAGGGCCTCGATGAGCATCTCCGACGAGTCGAGGTCCAGGTGGTTGGTCGGCTCGTCCATCAGCAGGAAGTTGGAGGGCACCAGCAGCAGCTTCGCGAGCGCCACGCGCGCCCGCTCGCCACCGCTGAGCACGCCAATGGGCTTCTCGACGTCGTCGCCGCTGAAGAGGAACGCGCCCAGCACCGCGCGCACGTAGCTCTCCGGCTTGTCCGCCGCGAGCGGCTTCACCTCCTCGAGGATGGTGTTGTGGCGGTCGAGCTTGTCGGCGTGGTGCTGCGCGTAATAGCCCACCACCACGTTGTGCCCGAGCGTCACCGTCCCCGTGTCCGGCGTCAGCTCCCCCGCCACCATCTTCAGCAGGGTCGTCTTGCCCGCGCCGTTGGCGCCCACCACCGCGATGCGCTGCCCGCGCTCGACGCGCCCGGTGAGGCCGTCATAGACGGTCTGCGCGCCGTACCGCTTGGTGAGGTTCTCCAGGGTCACCACGTCGCGACCGCTGCGCTCCACCTCCGGGAAGCGGAACTTCATCGTCGCCCGCTCCTCCAGGACGACGACCTTCTCCAGCTTCTCGATCATCTTGGCGCGGCTCTGCGCCTGGCGCGCCTTGGTGGCCTTGGCGCCGAAGCGGTCGATGAAGCCCTGGAGCTCCGCGCGCCGCGCCTCCACCTTCTCCGCCCGCGCCTGGAGGAGCACCTTCTCCTCCGCGCGCAGGCGCTTGTAGTCGTCGTAGTTGCCGGCGTACTCGCGCACGCCCTCCAGCTCCAGCGACACCACCCGGTTGATCTGCCGGTTGAGGAAGTCGCGGTCGTGGGAGATGAGCACCAGCGCCTTGTTCGAGCGCTTCAGGAAGCCGTCGAACCAGGCGAGCGTGGGCACGTCGAGGTGGTTGGTGGGCTCGTCGAGCAGGAGCAGGTCCGGGTCCTGGAGCAGGAGCCCCGCCAGCGCCGCCCGCATGCGCCAGCCTCCGGACAGGGCGGAGGTGGGCTTGGCCAGGTCCGTGTCCTTGAACCCCAGGCCCTTGAGGATGCGCTCGGCGTGGTGCCGGCCGAAGCGGTTCTCGAAGTCGTCCAGTTCGGCGTGCAGGTCGGCCAGCGACTGGGCCAGCTCGAGCTGGTCCTCCTCGTCCTCGGCCGAGGCCAGGGCCGCCTCCGTCTCCGCCAGCCGGGACTCCAGCGAGTCGCGCCCCGGCACGGTGCTCATCACCGCCTCCACCACCGTCCCCTCCGGCAACCCGGCGATTTCCTGGGGCAGATACCCCCAGCGGGCCCGGCGACGGTAGGTGAGCGTCCCCGAGTCCGGCTGGGTCACCCCGGCCAGGATCTTCATCAGGGTGCTCTTGCCCGTCCCGTTGGCCCCGACCAGGCCCACACGGTCCCTGGGGCCGAGGGTGAAGCTGTCTGCGTCGAAGAGGACCTTCTTCCCGTAGGCGAGGCTGAGGTCCTGGGCGATGACGAGGCTCATGGCGGCCGGGGATGTAACAGCCTCGGGGCCCACGGGGAACGCCCGAGATGACCGCCCGGCCACCGGGGGGCCCAGAGGCCCCTTTCCGGACCCGCCCCGTGCCTGCCTATACTCCGGCCCCACATGGCTGCTCCTTGTCCCCATTGCGGAAGCACCGACGGCGTCGACCACCTCTGCTCAGGCCAGAGCCTCCAGCTCATCGGCCAGGTGCTCGACGGTCGCTACAAGATCGAGAGCGTGCTCGGCCAGGGCGGCATGGGCATGGTCTTCCGTGCCACCCAGACGTCCGTGCAGCGCCCCGTCGCGGTGAAGACGCTGAACCCGTCGCTCGCCGCCGCGCCCCAGTTCTTCGAGCGCTTCCGCCGCGAGGCGGAGATCGCCAGCCGCCTGCGCCACCCGAACGTCATCACCATCTTCGACTTCGGCCGCGCGCCGGATGGCACCTGCTACTACGTGATGGAGCTCCTCCAGGGCGAAAGCCTCAAGGAGGTCGTCAAGCGCGAGGGGCCCATGTCCCTGCGCCGCGCCGTCAGCCTGCTGGAGCAGGCCACGCAGGGCCTGGCGCACGCGCACGCGGAGGGCTGCGTCCACCGAGACCTGAAGCCGCACAACATCATGGTGCAGGACCTGGGCGGGAAGGACTTCGTCAAGGTGCTGGACTTCGGTCTGGTGAAGGCCCTCGAGGCCGAGGAGGAGGAGCAGCTCACTTCCACCGGCCAGGTGCTCGGCACGCCGCAGTACATGCCCCCGGAGCAGGCCGGCGGCGAGGCCGTGGACCAGCGCTCCGACCTGTACTCCATGGCGGGCGTGCTCTACTTCTGCCTCACCGGCAGCTCGCCATTCGGCGCCAACACCGTGCGCAAGGCCCTCACCGCGTCCCTCACGCAGCAGGTGCCCGCCGTCAACACCAAGCGCCAGGGCGCGCCGGTGCCAGCCGCGCTGGACGCCTTCTTCAAGAAGGCCCTGGCCCCGGAGAAGGACGACCGCTTCCAGTCCGCGCAGGAGTTCATCGACGCGATGCTGGACACCGTGGCGGACCTGACGCCCGAGCAGCTCGACGCCATGCCCAGCGGCGGCGCCACCTCCGGCGTCAACGAGCGCGGCAGCGGCAGCCGTCCTGGCAGTCGCGCGGGCCGGCCCGTGGGCAGCGGCAGCGGCGTGCGTCCCCGCGCGGCCACGAGCGCGGGCCGGGGCTCCACGCCCTCGAACATCGTCGTCGCGCGCAGCCAGGCGGGCGCCGCCGTCGGGGGGAGCGGTTCACAGAGTCGCGTGCGGCCACCCGCGCCCCGAGGCGCGACGCCCGCCCCGCCCCCTCCTCCGCCGCCGGAGCCCGAGCCCACGGGCATGTCCACCGGCAAGAAGGTGGCGCTGGTGGCGGTGCCGCTCGTGCTGTTGGGCATCGGCGCGGCGGTGGTGTTCGGCGGTGGCGGTAGCGGCCCCCAGCCCATCCCCCCGCGCGTGGTGGAGGTCGCCCCGGACAAGCCGGCGCAACACCCGGCGGAGCCCTCGACGACGGCCAGCACGGGCAACACGGCGCCGTCGGCGCTGGTGGTGACGTTCAACACGACGCCTCCCGGCGCGGCCATCTTCGAGGGTGACGAGCAGCTGGGCACCACGCCCATCAAGCTCGAGATGCCGCGCGACAAGTCGCACCTGCTGAGCTTCCGGCTCGCGGGCCACAAGAGCGAGGAGCGCACGCTCAACTTCAGCCGCGTCGCCGGGGATACGCAGACGGTGGACGTGACGCTGGAGCCCATCCGCGCCGCGGCGCCGCCCAAGCCCAAGGGCAAACCGGCCCCCAGCGGTCCGGAGATCAACGTCTTCGAGTAGCCCCCAGACGCCGCCCCGGACTCCGAGGGCGGCGTTCGTGTCTCAGCGCAGGTCGGCCAGCGCGGGGAGCCGTTCGCCCGACTTGCCCTGGACGAAGTGCTGGAAGCGATGGGTGTTCTCCGACGGGTCCAGGTTGACGAGCCACGTCTCGCCGCCCGCCCGGGCCACGCGGTCCACCAGCCCCGCCGCCGGGTACACCGCGCCGGACGTCCCGGCCGCCAGGAACACCAGCTTGCCGCGCTTCGCGACGGCCGCCTGGACGAAGTCCTCGATGCGCTCCAGGTCCGCCGGGTCGAGGTACTCGCCGAACCACACGATGTGGGGCCGCAGCATCTCGCCGCACTGGCCGCACAGCGGCAGAGTGCCCCTGGCGTAGACCGTCGTGTCCGAGAAGGGGGCGCGGTCGCAGCTCGTGCAGCGGCTCTTGAAGAGGTTGCCGTGCATCTCCACCACGCGCTGGCTGCCGGCGCGGCCGTGCAGGCCGTCGACGTTCTGCGTGGCGAGCAGGAAGCGGTCGCCCAGGTGGCGCTCCCAGGCGACGAGCGCGTCGTGGCCGGGGTTGGGGGCGACGCTTGCCGCCCCGGCGCGGCGCTCCGAGTAGAAGCGCCACACGAGCAGTGGATCCTTCAAGAACCCCTGGGGCGAGGCCACGTCCTCGACGGGGTGGTCTTCCCAGAGGCCGCCCATGCCCCGGAAGGTGGCGACGCCGCTCTCCGCGGAGACGCCCGCGCCGGTGAGGACGAGCAGCCAGGTTTCAGAATCGAGCGTGAGTCGCTCCATGGGAGCCTCCTGTGCGGCGGGGGAGCCGCGGTGTTAAGTGGGGACACGGTCGCCCCCCGGGCCTGACGCCAGGGGTCGGCGTCCCTGATTCCGAATCCGAGGAAACCCATCATGGCTGAAGTCACGCTGGATCTGCGCGCGCTGCCGAAGGAACAGGCCTATGCCGAGCTCCACCAGCACATCCAGGCGGTGCTCACGGGGATGGACGACCCCATCGCGGGCATGGCCACCATGAGCTGCCTCCTGCACCACGCCTTCGGCCACCTGTGGACGGGCTTCTATCGCGTGGTGACGCCGGGCAAGCTCCTGCGGGTGGGGCCGTACCAGGGCACCCTCGGGTGCCTGGAGATCAAGTTCGGCCGGGGCGTGTGTGGCACCGCCGCCGAGACGGGCCAGACGCGGGTGGTGCCCGACGTGCACGCCTTCCCCGGCCACATCGCCTGCGACGCGCGCTCCGCGTCGGAGATCGTCGTCCCCGTGTTCGGCAAGAACCGCGAGCTGCTGGCCGTGCTGGACATCGACTCGGCGCACAAGGCCGCCTTCGACGAGGTAGACCGGCGCGAGCTGGAAGCGATGGTGGCCTGGTTCCAGCGGTAGCCCACCGGCGCGCAGGGACACGGGCCCCCGTGTCCCTCGGGAGCCGCCCCGCTCAGTCGCCGCGGGCGTAGGCGACCGCGAGCTGCCCGGCGAACCGGGCGTTGTTCGTGAGCAGCGCCAGGTTGGCCTTGAGCGTCTTGCCGCCGGAGCGCTTCGCGAGGTTCGACAGGAGGAAGGGCGTCACGGCCTTGCCCCGCACTCCCTGCTGCTCGGCCTCGGCGAGCGCCGACGCGATGTGCAGCTCCACGTCACCCCGGGGCAGCGCCGTCTCCTCGGGAGGAGGCACGGTGTAGAGCACGCCCCCACCCTGCCCCAGCGTCTCGAAGCGGATGCGCGCGATGCGCGCCGCGGTGGCGATGTCGTCCACGCGGTGCTCCAGCTTCAGCCCGGACTCGCGGCTGTAGAAGGACGGCAGCTCATCGGTGCCCACGCCGATGACGGGCACGCCCGCGGTCTCCAGCAGCTCCATCGTCTTGGGCAGGTCGAGCACGGACTTGGCGCCCGCGCACACCACGGCCACGGGGAAGCGCGCCAGCGCGGAGATGTCCTGGGAGATGTCCCAGTGCTCGGACGCGCCCCGGTGCACCCCGCCGATGCCGCCCGTGGCGAAGACGCGGATGCCGGCCGCCGCCGCCAGCTCGCACGTGGAGCTCACGGTGGTGCCTCCCGACGCGCGCGTGGCCAGCGCCACCGCCAGATCCCGGGAGCCGAGCTTCAGCAGCCGCTCCTTGCCCTCGGCCAGCCGGCGCAGCGCGGCCTCCTCCAGGCCGATGCACACCTCGCCGTCCACGACGGCGATGGCGGCGGGCACGGCACCGGCGCGACGGACGGCCTCCTCGCACGCGCGCGCCGCCGCGAGGTTGTCCGGGTATGGCAGCCCCTGCGCCACCACACTCGTCTCCAGGGCGACGATGGGCTTCCCCTCGTCGCGAGCGCGCCGCACCTCGTCCGAAAAGCGTAGTTCCATGGGCGCGCGTTCTTACCACGCCCGCCTCGCGGACGAGCCCGGCCCATGGGGAAAGGTCGGCTTGCATGCGCGGCCCCCGGGCCTTATTCCCTCGCGCGCCGTGCCCTCCTCGACAGTCACCGCCCCCGCCGCCCCTGCCCGGACCTTCTCCTCGTCGGACCTGGCCATCCTCGGCGTGGTCATCGTCTGGGGCTCCAACTACACGGTGGTGAAGGAGGCGCTGGACACGATTCCGCCCCTGGCCTTCATGTCGCTGCGCTTCACCATCGCGTCGGTGGCGATGGCGGCGCTGCTGTGGAAGGTCGAGGGCTGGAAGCCCCTGTCACGGCCGGTGTTCCTCAAGCTGGCCGGGCTGGGGCTGGTGGGCAACACGGTGTACCAGCTGTGCTTCATCCTCGGCGTGGCGAACACGACGGCGGCGAACAGCGGGCTGTTGACGGCGACGACGCCCGTGCTCGTGGCGGGGCTCGGCGCGGCGCTGGGCGTGGACCGGCTGACGCGGCCGCTGGTGACGAGCCTGTCGCTGGCGGTGGTGGGCATGCTGATGATCGTCCTCGCGCGCGGTCCCTCCATGGCGGGGGGCAGCCGGCTGGGCGACGGGCTCATCCTGGGCGCCTGCGTATGCTGGGCGGTGTACACGGTGGGCATCCGCTCCGTCGGCCCCGAGGTGTCCGCGCTGCGCGTCACCGCCATCACCATGCTGACCGGGGCGCCGGGCGTCATCCTCGCGGGGATTCCCTCGGTGCTCGCGCTCGACACGGCCTCCATCGGCGCGGGCTCCTGGCTGGGCGTGGTGTACTCGGCGCTGATTCCGCTCGTGGTCGCCTACTACATCTGGGGCCGCACCGTGCAGCAGGTGGGCAGCGCGCGGGCCTCGCTCTACAACACGGGCGTCCCGGTGGTGGCGGCCCTCACCGCCTGGGTCGTGCGCGGGGATCGCCCCACGGGACTCCAGCTCCTGGGGGCGGCCTTCATCATCACCGGCGTGCTGCTCGGCCGACGGAAGTGACGCGGCGCCTCAGCCGCGCCGGTTCCGCTCCACGGTGAGCCCGTACTCCTCGATCTTCTTGTCGAGCGTCGGACGGCTGATGCCCAGGAGCGTCGCGGCCCGGACCTTCTTGCCGCCCGCCTCACGCAGCGCCTCCGAGATGGCGTCACGCTCCAGGCGCGCCACCCGCTCCTGCAACGTCCGCCCCTCCGCCCCACCCTCCTGGATTTCGGGCGGGAGCTGGAGCGCGCCCACGCGCCCGCCGGCGTAGAGCAGCCCCAGCCGCTCGCCCACCAGCTCCAGCTCGCGGACATTCTGCGGCCAGCCATATTCGGACAGGAGCCGACGCGCGTCCGGCCCCAGCACGGGAGGCTCCTTGCTCACCCGTCGCGCCGCGCGGCTGACGAAGAACTCGGTGAGCACCAGGACGTCGGCGCGGCGCTCGCGCAACGCGGGCACCTCCAGCTCGAACCCCATCAGGCTCCGCCCCAGCGCCGGCTCCAACCCACCCTTCGAGGTCATCACCGGGAGCGACGCCGTCGAGGTGACGATGAGGCGCACGTCCACGGGCTCCTCGCCCCCCTGCCGCGCGGGAGCCGTGCGCCGCGCGAGCAGCCGCGCCAGCCGCTCCGCCAGCGGCTTCGGCAGCGCCTCGACGTGCTGGAGCACCAGCGAGCCCCGGTCGGCGCGCAGCAGCGCCGAGGCCACGGGGGGCTGCCCCGGCGCGCTGGCCCGCCCCAGCAGCACCTCCTCCACCTGCTCCGCGGGGAGTCGACAGTCCACCACCACCAGGGGCTCGAGCGCCCGCGGCGAGCGAGCATGGACGGTCCGCGCGAGCAGCGTCTTGCCCGCGCCCGGCTCGCCGTGAATCACCACCGGCGCGGCGCTGTTCGCCGCGCGCCGCGCGCTCTCCAGCAGCGCGCGCAGGGGCCGCGAGCCCCCCAGCATCACCGGCGTCGAGGACTCCGCCTCGCCCCGGGAGCGCACCGCCGTGTACGCCTCGCCGCCCAACCGCCCGAGCGCGGCGAGCAGCTGCCCCTCGCCCCCCGTGAAGGGCGAGTCCCCTCGCACCGCGTAGAGGACGCCGAAGGGCATGCCCCCGGACGCCACCAGCGGCGCGCACAGCTCCGTCTCCGCCTCGACCAGCTCCTTGCGATCCAACGCCACCTGCGCGAGCAGGCGCGGCACGGACACGGACTCCGCGCCGGAGATGGCCGCCGTCAGCAGTCCCGTCCCGTTGCCCAGCAGGGCCGCGGCGCGGTCCGCGCTGAGCGCACGGGCCACCTCCTCCGCCAGCCGCCGCAGCACCATGGCCTCGCTGGTGGCGCCCAGCAGCGCCGTGCCCGCCGAATAGAGCGCCGCCGCCGCCCCCACGTGGGGCAGCACCTCCTCGATGGGGACGTGCCCCGGGGAGGTGGGCCCGCCCTCCACCAGCGTCACCGCGGGCGGCTCGAACACGGCGGTCGTCGCGCCCACCCGGACGCGATCCCCGGGCACCAGCACCACCTCCGCGCTGATGCGCGCGCCGTTGACGAGCGTCCCGTTGCGCGAGTCCAGGTCCTTCAGCCGGACCTGCCCGTCGAGCACGGACAACTGCGCGTGCTTGCGGGACACCTGGTCGTCGCGCAGCGGGATGTCACACGACGGACTGCGGCCAATGGCCATGTCCGCGTGAATCTCGTAGCGGCGTCCCGCGGACGGGCCGGTGAGCAGCAGCAGGGCGGGCATGGAGCCCGAAGCCTAGCGCCCCCGGAGGTCCGGGCAAGCGCCCCCGTGTGTCACTACATGGGGCGCTCTGCGTTCAACAAGGCGCGGATCTCGCCCTCGTCGAGCGCCCGTCCCTCGCGGCTGAGCGCCAGCGCGTTGACCTGGGTCTCTTCCACCTCCACGTGGGCGCCCTTGCGCCACTCCGTGGTGTGCACCGCGCCATCCACCAGCTTGCCCACGAGGCTGCCCTCGTCCCGGGCCATGACCTCCAGCCACAGGTTCTCCACCACGGTGTTGCCATCCGGGTGGGTGTCGAACGGCGCGCGGACGAGGAACGTCAGCGGCTCCATCAGCCCCTTGCGCTGGAAGCGCGCGAGGAACGCCGGCAACAGCGCCTGGGCCTCGCGGCGCATGGACTCCGTCTGCTCCTCGGGCTCCTGGGCGAAGCGCTCCCGGTAGGGCGCCAGCAGCTGGGACGTGTTGTGCCGCCCCAGGGGCGAGACGACCGTGAGGAAGAGGCTCTCGTGCCCCTCGAACGTCTCCAACGGCACGCCCAGCAGGTTGGTCCGCGCTTCCTCGGACGGGACGACCATGAAGGACTGCCCCTCGCTGGTCCCCACCTGCGAGCGCAGCGCCGGCCCCTGCCCGAAGGCCAGGTCCGTGCACAGCTCGTGGAGGAAGCTCTCCGCCGGCAGCAGGTCCTGCTCCGCCAGGTGGAAGATCTCCAGGTCCCGGGCCCCGAACTTCTCCATCCCGTGCGAGTGGACCCACAGGGGCGTGTCCCCCTCCGCCACCTCCACCGCGTGCAGGTGCACGTGGTCCCGGATGTCGAAGTCCAACTCCGTGATTTCCACGACATCCTCGGGCTCGTGGAGCTTGAAGGCGGTCAGGTCCACGAGGACGCCGGGCACGTGCTCCAGCAGCGTGCGCACGGCCCACAGCGCCTCGAACACGGGCAGCGTGGGCTGGGGACCGCCGGGCTCGAGGGACAGGTGGTAGAAGGCCTTGGCCCGGCTCAGGCGGTCGAAGGCCTCCGGGCTGCCGCTGTAGGCCGCCTTGTTGAAGCGCGGCAGCCCCTCCATCCCCACCGTCCGGCGCACGTGCACCTCCGAGCTGTCCGCTCGGAGCACGAACCCCTGTCCGTCCTCGCTCGCGTTGAACTCCACCTCGTCCGTCGCGAACGAGGCCCGCAGCGCGTCGAGCGGCGCCGGCCCTTCCTGCTCCGTCGCCAGGAGGTAGACCTCCATCACAGGTGCTTCTCGATTTGCCGAAAGAGGTCCACGCGGTCCACCAGGTTGGTCAGGTAGTCGAGCTTGTCGGTGGCGAGCACCAGTACCGGAGACAGCCGGTAGGCCCCGAACCATTCCTCGTACAGGGCGTTGAGGCGCTGGAGATAGCGGGTGGGGATGTCCTTCTCCATGGTGCGCCCCCGGATGCGGATGCGCTCGCGCAGCGTCTGGACGGGGCAGCGCAGGTAGATCATCAGGTCGGGGGGCCGCAAGGACTCCGAGATGGTCTCGTACAGCTCGCAGTACGTCTTCCAGTCGCGCTTGTCGATGAGCCGCTGGCGATGGAGGTTCTTGGCGAATATCTCCGCGTCCTCGTAGAGGGTGCGGTCCTGGAGCACGGTACCGGGCGTACGCTCCAACTCCCGGTGCAGACGGAACTTGTGCGTCAGGAAGAAGAGCTGTGAGCGGAAGGCCCACGTCTTCATGTCCTTGTAGAAGTCCGCGAGGTAGGGGTTCTGGTCATTGGGCTCGAAGGACGGTGTCAGCTCGTACTTCCGGCAGAGGAAGGACGTGAGCTCCGTCTTCCCGGCGCCGATGTTGCCCGCGATGGCGATGAACTTTTTCCTGGCCACGCAACCCTTGCTTGTAACCCCGCCGAGCGGCGCGCACCAGAAACAAGGTAAGGGGGGACGTGGTAGAAGACCTGCATGCCCCCACGCCGTCCCCTCCGCCAGTCCCGGGCGTCGCTCCCCTTCGGGGTGCGAGCCTCCGCCCGGCTGGCCGGGAGCCGGCGGCCCCAGGGGGGGCATGCCCACGGGCCGCGCCCTCGCCGGCCCGCTACCGGCCCCGCGGAGGGGGGCTGAGGGATGCGCAAGCTCTTCTGCATGTTGACGGCCGGCGTCTGGACCATCGTCTGCTTCCCGCTGGCCATCCTGGCGATGGTCCTCACGTTCCGGGCCTCCAACTCCCTGTGGGTGGTCCGGGAGCTCTGGTCGCCGGTGCTGCTGTGGGCGGGGGGCGCGAAGCTGGAGGTGAGCGGCAGCGAGAACGTGGACCCGAAGCGGCCCACCATCTACGTGGCCAACCACCAGTCCACGCTCGACATCCCGGCGCACTTCGTCGCGGTGCCGGTGCCCTTCCGCTACGTGGCCAAGGAGCAGCTCAAGTGGGTGCCGCTCATCGGCTGGTACCTCGCCGCGGCGGGCCACGTCTTCATCAACCGGAGTGATCGCCACAAGGCCATCGCCTCGCTGGACCGGGCCGCGGAGAAGATTCGCGGGGGCATCAGCATCTTCCTGTATCCGGAGGGCACCCGCTCCGAGGACGGGCGCATCCTGCCCTTCAAGAAGGGCCCCTTCGCGCTCGCCCTGAAGGCCCGCGTCCCCGTCTGCCCCGTCACCATCGAGGGCTCGGGCGCGCTGATGCCCAAGAACAGCTGGAACATCACCCCGGGCCCCGTGCGCGTGCGCATCGGCAAGCCCATCGACACGACGGGCTTCGCCGAGGATGACCGCGAGGGCCTGGCGCGCGCGGTTCGCGCGGTCATCATCGAGGACAGCCTCGCGCTCGGCGGCAAGGGGGGCGACGCCGAGGACGCCATCGCGGCCGCGGGCGGCGAGGGCATCGGCGCCGCCAGCTCCCCTCGCGCCTCCACCCCAGCCTGAGACGTTCTCCCGTGAAGACGACCTCCGTCCGCCGTTTCCACCCCTGGGCCCGCGCCGCGGTGCTGGGCCTGGGCCTCGTCACCGCCGGCTGCGGCCACACCCAGGCCGCCACCACGTCCGCCGTGGAGCGCCCCTCCGACGAGCGGTCCAAGGCCCGCGCCTATCTCGACGAGAACCAGCCCCAGAAGGCGCTGGGCATCCTGCGGGAGCTGCACGCGCGCACCCCCGACGACCTGGACGTGGCCCGCACGCTGACGGAGGCCCACGTGAAGGCGGGGCGCGCGGACGCGTGGATAGCGGAGCTCCAGGCGCGCATCGCCTCGGGTGAGCGCGCGGTGGACCAGTACATGCTGGGCCTCGCCCTCTTCTCCCGCGCCCGGGACGCGGGGGCCCCCGCCGTGGCCGCCTTCGAGCGCGCCATCGCCCTGGCTCCGGACACGGGCGAATACCACTACCGGCTCGGCGTCGCCCGCCTGGAGTCGGAGCAGTACGCCGCGGCGGTGGAGCCGCTGCGCAAGGCGGTGGCGCTCGCGCCCGAGCGCACCGCGTGGCACCTGCCCCTGGCCAAGGCGCTGCACCGCACCGGGGACGTGGACGGCGCGGTGAAGGCGCTGGGCGTGGTGGTGCGGGGACGGCCCTCGCCCGCGGACGTCGCCACCGCGCGCGCGCTGATGGAGCAGATCGCCGACCCATTCAACGGCATCCCCAAGGCGGCCGAGGCCAAGTTCGAGGAGGGCCTGCGCCTCTTGAACGACCTGGACGCGCCCCAGCACGCCATCGTCGCCTTCGAGGAGGTCCTCCACGACTACCCGGACCTCGCGGTGCTGCACGCGCTGCTGGGCCTCGCCTACCAGCGCCTGGACGACGCGGGGCGCGCGGTGGACGAGTTCAAGCAGGCCATCGAGCGCGCGCCGCGCGACGGCAAGAACCACCTCTACCTGGGCGAGCTCTACCTGGCCCGCCAGCGCCCGGACGCGGCCCGCACCGCCTTCGAGCGCGCCATCGCCCTGCACCCGCTGCTGGACGTCGCCTGGTTCCGCCTGGGTGACCTGCACCTGGAGCGCAGGGACCTGACGGCCGCGCGAGAGGCCTTCTCCGTCGCCGCCTCCCTGCTCCCGGACGCCATCCCTCCCCGCGGCAAGCTCGCCCTCGTGTACCAGCTCGAGGGCGACTACCCCGCCGCCGAGCGCGAGCTGCGGCACGTGGTCGAAAAGGACCCGGAGAACGTGGAGTTCTCGCTGCGACTGGGCCTGCTCTTCACGGAGCAGTCGATGAAGTCCACGAAGCCCCAGGCGCGCAAGGCGGCGGCGGAGGAAGCGGAGAAGTGGCTCTCGAAGGTGCTCGAGGCGCAGCCGGAGAACGCGGTGGCCTCGCGCGCGCTGCAATCCCTCAAGGGCCAGTAGCCACCGGCGGCATTCGCCCTCTACACTTCCCGCCCGATGAGCGACGGTCGCAAGTCTCCGCGCACGCCAACCAACCCTGGCACCCTGCCTCGGACTCCCACCAGTCCGGGGATGCCGAAAGCCCCGTCCAATCCCGGCACGCTCCGGGTGATGAGCGCGGCGCGGACCGCGCCCCTGCAGAAGGGCGGTGGGGACGGCCCGCTCGGCAAGCGCCTGGCGGGCGAGGCGTCGAACCAGGTCCTCAACGCCCTGTCCATCCTGAAGGAGCTGGCGGCGGACTTCCGTCAGAGGGATCGCTTCTTCAAGTACAAGGCGTCCATCATCGCCGGCTGGCTGATGCTGTCCGCGGCCAGCTTCGTCATCGCCTGCCCTGGCAGCTCCGTGAAGACGGGCGACATGGACGCGCGGCTGGTGCTGGGCGGGCGGGCGGATCGCCCCTCGGTCACCATCTGGAACGAGAGCCGCGACACGTGGAGGGACATCACCCTCATCGTCAACGGCCAGTACCGGGCCGCCGTCGGCGCGGTGGGCCCCGGTGAGTCGATCACCCTGACGCCCAAGCAGCTCATCGGCTCCGCCGGCGCGGCGCCCGCGGACCTGCGCTTCGAGACGCTGGAGATGCGCACCCGCGACGACCAGGCGAACCTGACGGACAACCTCAACAAGGAGTGGGAGCGCCTGCGCAAGCCCCGCTAGGGGCGCGCTGGCGGCCACCAGAAACACGAAGGGCGCCCTCCCCGTGGGAAGAGCGCCCCTCGCGTCGCCACCGGCCCCTCCCGTTCAGGAGGGGCGCGAAGGCCAGGCCTTACTCGGCCTTGGTCTCCTCGGTGGAGGGAGCGGCCTCGGCGGCCTTCTTCTCCGGGCGATCCACCAGCTCCAGCAGCGCCATCTCCGCCGCGTCGCCACGGCGGAAGCCGAGGCGCACGATGCGGGTGTAGCCACCGGGACGGCTGGCGTAACGCTCCTTGTACTCGCCGAAGACCTTCTGCAGCACCTCACGGTCCTTCACGGTCCGGGCCGCCAGGCGCACGTTGGAGAGACCACCACGCTTACCCAGCGTGATGATGCGCTCCGCCAGCTTCCGGGCCTCCTTGGCCTTGGGAAGCGTGGTGCGGATGGCCTGGTGCTCGAGCAGCGAGGTGACCATGTTGTTGAGCATCGCGAGCCGGTGGCTCGTGGTGCGGTGCAGCTTCCTTTGTCCGACCTTGTGACGCATCGTCGTGCTCCGGGCTCCGGGGAGCCCACCACTCCGGCCGTATCAGGTACCGGGTGGGAAGGGCGGACCCGACACGGGGCCCGCCGCCGCCATTCGGACCGGGACGCTCTCGCGCCCCGCTCCCCTCCCCTCGCCCCGCCTGCGACCATGTCGCGGGCGCGAAGGGAGGTCCTGGGTGAAGACTACACCTTCGGCTGCGCGGGCGCCGGCGCCTGCTTCGGCGGCCAGTTCTCCAGCTTCATGCCCAGCGACAGGCCCATCTCCGCGAGGATCTCCTTGATCTCCTTCAAGGACTTGCGGCCGAAGTTCTTCGTCTTGAGCATCTCGGCCTCGGTGCGCTGCACCAGGTCGCCAATGCTCTTGATGTTGGCCTGCTGCAGGCAGTTGGCCGAACGCACCGACAGCTCCAGCTCGTCCACCGAGCGGAACAGGTTCTCGTTCAGCTTCGCCTCCTCCTTCGGCGCCTCCGCGATGACCGGCTCCTCGGTCTCGTCGAAGTTCACGAAGACGGTCAGCTGCTCCTTGATGATCTTCGCCGCGTACGCCACCGCGTCCTGCGGGGACACGGAGCCGTCCGTCCAGACCTCGAGCGACAGCTTGTCGAAGTCGGTGACCTGCCCGACGCGCGCGTTGGTGACCTGGTAGTTCACCTTGCGGATGGGCGAGAACAGCGAGTCGATGGGGATGGTGCCGATGGGCGAACCCGCCACCTTGTTCACCGTCGCCGGGGTGTAGCCACGGCCGCGGCGGCACGTCAGCTCCATCCGCAGCTTGCCGCCCTCGGAGATGGTGCAGATGTGGTGGCCGGGGTTGAGGATCTCCACGTCGGCGTCGGCGATGATGTCACCCGCCTTCACCTCCTTGGGGCCCTCCGCCTCGATGCGCAGCGTCTTCGTCTCGTTCGTGTGCATCCGAAGGAGGACTTCCTTCAGGTTCAGCACGACGTCCGTGACGTCCTCGGAGACCTCGGGGATGGTGGTGAACTCGTGGTCCACACCCTCGATCTTCACGGAGGTGATGGCCGCGCCCTGCAGCGACGACAGGAGCACCCGGCGCAGCGAGTTGCCCAGGGTGGTGCCGAAGCCACGCTCCAGCGGCTCCGCGACGAACTTGCCGTAGGTGGGGGACAGGCTGTCCTGGTCCACTTCCATCCGGCGGGGCTTGATGAGGTCACGCCAGTTCTTCGCAACGAACGTATCTGCCATGGTGTACCGCTCCTCGAACCGTGCGCCACCACCGACTTACCCACCAGCGCGGCGGGAGGATGGGCACGAAGGGACTGCGTAAAGCACGACGCCCCGGCCTCTTCGGCCAGGGCGCGTTTGCGACGTCCAGGCGGGTATGTCGCCCGGCGACAGGACTACTTGGAGTAGAGCTCCACGATGAGCTGCTCCTGGATGGGCATCGTCAGGTCCTCGCGGTTCGGGACCGTCTTGACCGTGCCCTTGAACGACTTCTTGTCCAGGTCGATCCACTGCGGCACGCCACGGCGATCCACCGTCTCGAGCGCCTCCGCGATGCGCAGCATCTTGCGGCTCTTCTCCACCACCTCGACCGTGGTGCCCGGCTTGATGGAGAACGAGGGGATGTTCACCTTGCGGCCGTTCACCTGGAAGTGGCCGTGACGCACCAGCTGGCGCGCCTCGTTGCGCGTGTCCGCGAAGCCCATGCGGAACACCACGTTGTCCAGACGGAGCTCGAGCTGCTGGAGCAGGTTCTCACCCGTCTTGCCCTTGGCGGCGGACGCGCGGTGGTAGTAGCCGCGGAACTGGTTCTCCAGCAGGCCGTACATGCGCTTGACCTTCTGCTTCTCGCGCAGCTGCACGCCGTAGCCGGAGAACTTCACGCGGCCCTGGCCGTGCTGGCCGGGGGGGTACGGGCGGCGCTCGATGGCACACTTGTCCGTGTAGCAGCGGTCGCCCTTCAGGTACATCTTGAGGTTTTCGCGCCGGCAGATGCGGCAGGCGCTCGCGGTGTAACGGGCCACTGACTTCTCCTTAGAGGTGGTCTGGAGCCGCCCTCACGCCAAGCAGCGCGAAGGCGGCCCGGACGAAGGGGTTAGACGCGGCGGCGCTTGGGCTGACGGCACCCGTTGTGCGGGATGGGCGTCACGTCGCGGATGAGGTTGATCTTCAGACCGGCGGCGGCCAGCGCGCGCAGCGCCGACTCACGGCCCGCGCCCGGACCCTTCACGAACACGGACACGTTCTTCAGGCCGTGCTCCATCGCCTTCGCCGCGGCGTCGCCAGCGGCCACCTGGGCCGCGAACGGCGTGGACTTGCGGCTTCCCTTGAAGCCACGCGCCCCGGCCGAGGACCAGGAGATCACGTTCCCGGACACGTCCGTGATCGTGATGATGGTGTTGTTGAACGTGGACTGGATGTGGACCACGCCATTGAGAATGCTCTTCTTGCCCTTGCGCTTCGCCTTCTTCGCGGCGGGGGCCTCGCCCTCGGCACCCGTGGGCGCCGCAGCCGAAGTATTGGTCTCGTCAGCCATGTGAGTTGCTGCTCCTGGGAGGAGGTGATCGACGCCGGTGCCTCAGGCACCAGCGCTGCGGTTTACCGGGCCGGAGCGGCCGGCTTCGCCCGGACGATGCCGCGCTTGGGACCCTTGCGGGTGCGCGCGTTGGTGTGGGTACGCTGGCCACGCACGGGCAGACCCTTGCGGTGACGCAGACCCCGGTAGCAGCCCAGGTCCATCAGGCGCTTGATGTTCATCGTCACTTCACGCCGGAGGTCGCCTTCCACCTTGTAGCTGGCCTCGATGATCTCACGGATCTTGCGAGCCTGGTCCTCGGTGAGGTCCTTGGTCCGGGTGGTGGGGTCGATGCCCGCCGCCTCGATGATGTCGTGCGCGGACTTGTTGCCGATCCCGTAGATGTACTGGAGCGAGATCACGGCGCGCTTGTTGGGCGGCAGGTCGATGCCGGCGATACGAGCCATCTTCGGTATTCCTTTGGGGTGGAGTTGGTCTGAAGCCAACAGCCTCGCGGCTGTCAGCCCTGGCGCTGCTTGTGCCGGGGGTTGGAAGCGCAGATGACGCGCACGATGCCCTTGCGGCGGACTACCTTGCACTTGTCGCAGATCTTCTTGACGGACGCCCGAACCTTCATGGAGCGAACTTCCTTCCTTCGAACAGATGAAAAGCCACCGGGCCGCCCACCCTACCTCGGAGGGGCCGCCCGTTCTACTTCGCCCGGTACGTGATCCGTCCGCGCGTCAGGTCGTATGGAGACAGCTCGACCTTCACCTTGTCACCGGGGAGGATGCGGATGAAGTGCATCCTCATCTTGCCCGAGATGTGCGCGAGCACCTTGTGGCCATTGTCCAGCACCACGCGGAACATCGCGTTGGGGAGGGGCTCCATCACCGTCCCCTCGACTTCGATGGAATCATCCTTCGGCAAGCGTCAAACCCTCTTCCCGGACCACGAACCTCTTGGAAGCGCGGCGGGATAGCACTTTGGTCCGCTAGTGGCAAGAGCCGCGCGCAGGAAAACTCGGATTCCTACCAACCCACCGTAACACCATCCTATTTCACCCGCAGTCCCTGCGATTTCAAGCGCTCCGGGTGAGTACTTCTGCCCCACTGTCGGTGATGAGGATGGTGTGCTCGAAGTGCGCGGACAACTTGCCGTCCGCCGTCACCGCCGTCCAATCATCCTCCAGCAGCTCCACGTCGTGGACGCCCTGGTTCACCATGGGCTCCACCGCCAGCACCATCCCCGCCCTCAGCTTCATCCCCCCGCCTGGCTGCCCGTGGTTGGGCACGTGGGGATGCTCGTGCAGCTTGCGGCCAATCCCATGGCCCGTGAAGTCCCGGACGACCGAGTAGCCCCTCGCCTCCACGTGCCGCTGCACCGCGTGCCCAATATCACCAATCCGGTTCCCTGGCTTCATCACCTGGATGGCCTTCTGCAGCGACTCCCGCGTCGCCTCCACCAGCGCCCGGGCCTCCGGGCTCACCTTCCCCACCGGCACCGTCCGCGCCGAGTCCCCGAACCACCCCTTGTACGACACCCCGAAGTCGAGCTTCATCAGGTCGCCTTCCACCAGCTTGCGGCGCCGGCTCGGGATGCCATGCACCACCTCCTCGTTGATGGAGGCGCAGAGCACACACGGGAAGCCAAGGTACCCCTTGAAGGCGGGCCGAGCCCCCTTCTCCGCGATCAACCGCTCCGCCAGCGCGTCCAGGTCCCAGGTGGTGACGCCAGGGGCGACCGCGGCCTCCAGCGCGTCGAGGATTTCGGAGACGATGCGCCCCGCCTTGCGCATCAGGGCAATCTCCTCCGGGGACTTGATCTCGACCTGGCTCATCCGTGCTCCGTTCCGCCCCGCGGCTCCAGCAGGAACGGTTGGCCAGCGCGCGGAAGGACCGCAAGGGCCCCCTGCCCGCCCGCTGACCTCGCCCGCCTCAGCGGCGGCCCTTGCCCGCGGCGGCCTTGATCTCCTCGTAGATGCCGTCGGGCGAACCCACGCCGTCCACGCTCTTGAGCAGGCCCTTCTTGGCGTAGAAGTCCTTCAGCGGCGACGTCTCCGCGTCGTACTTCTGCAGCCGCTTCTCGATGACGTCCGGCATGTCGTCCGGCCGCTGCACGAGCCCCGTGCCGCACTTGTCACAGAAGCCGGCCCGCTTCGGAGGGCTCTGGTCCACGTGGTAGACGCTGCCGTCGGCGGGGCACACCCGCCGGCCGGAGCCACGCTCCACCAGCGTCTTGTGCGGCACCTCGAGCGAGATGACCGCGTCCAGGTGCTTGCCCAGCCCGCTCAGCATCTTGTCCAGCGCGTCGGCCTGGGCTGGCGTCCGGGGGAAGCCATCCAGGACGAAGCCGTTGGCCACGTCCGCCTGCCGCAGGCGCTCCTTCACGATGCCGATGACGACGTCGTCCGGCACGTACTGGCCCGCCGCCATCAGCGGCCCCGCGATCTTCCCCATCTCCGTCCCATCCGCCACGGCCTTGCGGAGGATGTCACCGGTGGAGATCTGCGGGATGTGGAAGTCGGCGAAGAGCTTCTTCGCCTGGGTACCCTTCCCCGCGTTCGGCGGTCCCAACAGGATCAGGTTCATGTGCTCCTCTTAAGCTCCCAAGGAAGGCACGGAAGTCGTCGGCCACGAAGCTCCCATGCGCCCCCCGTGTGCACCACCGAATAGCTTGAACGACGAGGCGCCCCTCCCCACGACGAGGAGAGGCGCCCGGAAAGCTTACGTCGAGACTCAGGCCGCCACGCGCACCCGGCCGCGGATACGCGGGCCACGCGGCCCGGCGAAGCCCTCGTAGTTGCGGCTGATGAGGTGACCCTCGATCTGCTGCACCGTGTCCAGCGCCACGCCCACGACGATGAGCAGCGCGGTGCCGCCGAAGCGGAACGGCACGTTGAGCAGGCCGCTGATGACGGACGGAATCACGCAGATGACCGCCAGGTACACCGCGCCACCGAACGTGAGCCGGTTGAGCACGCGCTCGATGAACTCCGCCGTCTGACGGCCCGGCCGGATGCCGGGGATGTACCCGCCCTGCTTCTTGATGTTGTCCGCCACGTCATCCGGGCGGAAGGTCAGCGCCGTGTAGAAGTAGGCGAAGAAGATGACCAGCAGCACGAACAGGCCGTTGTAGATCCAGAGGTTGCCCTCGATGGCCCGCTGGAAGCCCTGCAGGAACGGGAACCAGGTCCCCAGCGTCGCCGGGAAGGACAGCACCGCGCCCGCGAAGATGGGCGGGATGACGCCGGAGGCGTTCACCTTCATCGGGAAGTACGTGGCCTGGCCCGCGAACATCCGGCGGCCCGCCATGCGCTTGGCGTACTGGATGGGGATGCGGCGCATGCCGCGCTCCATGTAGACGACCACCGCGATGATGACGAGCATGAACGCCAGCAGCGCCAGGACCTCGGCCACCGTCACGACCTCCTGACGGGTCAGGTCCAGCAGCGTCTTGCCGCCCGGGAGCACGCCGGCCACGATGCCCGCGAAGATGATGAGCGAGATGCCGTTGCCGATGCCGCGCTCGGTGATGCGCTCACCCAGCCACATGATGAAGGCCGTGCCAGCCGTCAGACTGATGACCGTCATGAACGTGAACCAGGCGCTGTTGTCCGGCACGACGACCTGGTTGAAGCCGCTCTGCCCGCCGTCGGAGCGGCCCAGGGACGCCAGGTACTGCGAGATGGCGATGCCCTGGATGACGGACAGGACGATGGTGCCGTAGCGCGTGTACTGGTTGATCTTCTGCCGCCCGGCCGCGCCCTCCTTCTGGAGCCGCTCCAGGCTGGGGATGACCACCGCCAGCAGCTGCATGATGATGGAGGCGCTGACGTACGGCATGATGCCCAGGGCGAAGATGGACATCTGTTCCAGCGCGCCGCCGGAGAACAGGTTGAACAGCGAGACCAGGCCACCCGATTGCTTCTGGGCGTCCATGAACGCGTTCATCGCCGCGCGGTCCACACCTGGGGTGTTGATGAAGATGCCGATGCGGTAGACCGCCAGCAGGGCGAGCGTGTAAGCCAGCCGGCTGCGCAGCTCCGCGATACGGAAGACGTTGGCGAAGGCATTCAGAGCCACGGGGTAGCCATCCTCTTCGTGAGGGTTCTGCCAGGACGACAAAACGCCCCTGTTCCACGGACGGGAAAGGGGCGCAGAAGCCTACACAAGTGAAATGGCGCGCACCACCCACAAGTGATGCGCGCCGGACATGCTCAGGCCTGGGGCTGCCGGGGAGCCTTGACGCCCTTGCCCGCGTGGGCCTTGGCCGCCGACTCCGGCTTGTGCGCCATGAGCGGGAGGACGTCCACCGCCCCACCCGCCTTCTCGACCGCCGACTTGGCGGCCTCGGAGGCCTTGTGGACCCGGACGGTGACCTTCTTGGTCAGCTCGCCCTGGGCCAGCAGCTTCACGCCGTCGTAGCGGCCCTTCACCAGCCCCGCCTTCTTCAGGCCAGCCTCGTCCACCGTGGCGCCCGCGTCGAAGTGGGCCTCCACGTCGGCGAGGTTCACCACCGCGTACACCGTGCGGTTGGGGGAGTTGAAGCCGAACTTCGGCAGGCGGCGCTGGAGCGGGCTCTGACCGCCCTCGAAGCCCTCGAACCGCATGTTGCCGGTACGAGCCTTCTGACCCTTGCCACCACGACCGGCCGTCTTGCCCAGGCCGGAACCCTGGCCGCGGCCCACCCGCTTCTTGCGGTGCCACGAGCGCGAGGGACGCTTCAAACCATGCAGAGTGCTCATTGTCTCGGGTCCTCTCGTCTCAGGCCTTGCCCTGCTTGGCCTGGTGGGCGCGCGCGCGATCCCGCAGGGCGATCTTGCGCGGCTTGCGGCGCTTCGGGGCCGGCGCCTCGGCGCTCACCGTCTCCAGGGAGACCAGGTGCTTCACCTTGAACGCCATGCCGCGATTGGCCGGCGTGTCCTTGATCAGGCGCTCGTCACCGAACTTCTTCAGACCCAGGCCCTTGATGGCACCCAGCATGTCCTCGGAAGCGCCCGCGTAGCTCTTCGTCAGCTTGACCTTGAGCGCCATGACTAGCCCCTCTGCTCCCCGGCGAGCTTCGCCGACTCGACGTCCTTGCCACGCAGGCGGGACACCTGCGCCGCGCTGCGCAGCAGCTTCAGACCGGCCACGGTGGCCTTCAGCACGTTGTGGGGGTTCCGCGAGCCCTGGCTCTTGGTCAGGATGTTGCGGATGCCCGCCGCCTCCAGCACCGCGCGGACCGCGCCGCCGGCGATGACGCCCGTACCCTCGCTGGCCGGCTTGAGCAGCACCCAGCCGGCGCCGAAGTGACCGAGCACCTCGTGCGGAATCGTGTGACCCATCAGCGGAACGCGGAACAGGTTCTTCTTCGCGTTCTCGCCACCCTTGCGGATGGCCTCGGGGACCTCGTTGGCCTTGCCCAGGCCGACGCCCACGTGACCGGCGCCATCACCCACCACCACGAGGGCGGCGAACGAGAAGCGGCGGCCACCCTTCACGACCTTGGCGACGCGGTTGATGTTCACCACGCGGTCGGTGAGGTCCAGATCGTTCGGATTGATCGGAGTTGCCACTTGGAAATCCTTTCGAAAGCTAGAACTTCAGCCCGGCCTCGCGCGCGGCGTCAGCCACGGCGGCGATGCGCCCGTGATAGGGGAAGCCGTTGCGGTCGAACACCACCGCCTCGACGTTGGCAGCCTTGCACCGCTGCGCGATGAGAGAACCCACCCGCTTCGCGTCCGCCTTCTTGTCGCCCTCGTCCTGGCCCTTCAGCTCCTTGGACAGCGACGAGGCGAACGCGAGGGTGCGGCCCGTGGTGTCGTCCACCACCTGCGCATAGATGTGCTTGAGGCTTTTGTAGACGGTGAGCCGCGGCCGCTCGGGCGTACCCGACAGCTTCTTGCGGATGCGGTTCTTCCTCTTGAGACGGGGATCGATCTTCGTCGGCATGGCTGCTTCCTTTTCCTTCCGGCGGCGATACGGACTTCCACCGCCGGATGATGCCGCCAGGCCCCCAGGGCCCGGCGGGATTGGGAACACTCAGGAAAGACGGGACGACTAGGTCGTACCGGTCTTGCCCTCCTTACGGCGGATGCGCTCCTCGGCGTACTTGATGCCCTTGCCCTTGTAGGGCTCCGGCGGACGCAGCGAGCGGATGTTGACCGCCGTGGCCCCCAGGACTTCCTTGTCCGCCGAGCGCAGCGTCAGCCCCACGGTGGGGAGGCTGTCCTCGGTGCGCGCCTGCTTGTCCACTTCCGCCGTCACACCCTCGGGGAGGTTGAAGACGATGGGGTGGGAGTAGCCCAGCGCGAAGTGGATCGCCTTGCCCTTCACCTCGGCGCGGAAGCCGACGCCGCGGATGTCCAGCTTCTTCTCGAAGCCCGTGGACACGCCCTTGGCGGCGTTCGCGAGGATGGTGCGAGTCAGACCGTGAAGGCTGCGCGCCTCGCGGGAGTCATCCTCGCGCTGCACGGTCACCTGACCGTCCTTGATCTCGACCTTGACCCTGGCGGGCAGCTTCACCGACAGCTTGCCCTTGGGGCCCTCGAAGTTCACCTGCTGGCCGGCGACGACGGCCTTCGTCTTGTCGCCGAGCTTGATCGCCAGTTTTCCAATCCGACTCATGGTTGCCTCGGTCCTGTATGCCCGGGGCGCGCACTCTCACGAGGCGCGGCCACCAGGCCGCTGGCTAGTAGACGGTGCAGAGCAGCTCGCCGCCCGCCTTCTGCTTGCGGGCCTCGGAGTCCACCAGGATGCCGCGCGAGGTGGAGAGGATGGAGATGCCCATTCCGCCCAGCACCGGCTTGATGTCGTTGATGCCCACGTAGCGACGGAGGCCCGGCTTGGACACGCGGCGGATGCCGGTGATGGCGGGGCTGCGGTCCGGCCCGTACTTGAGCTGGACGGTGATCTCGCTCTGCGGCGAGCCGTCCTGGGTGTGGACGGTGAAGTCCCCGATATAGCCCTCGTCCTTGAGGACCTTGATGATCTCGAGCTTGAGCTTCGAGTGGGGAATGACGACCTTGTCGTGACGCGCGCGCGAAGCATTGCGCAGGCGGGTCAGCATGTCGCCAACAGGATCATTGACCGGCATCGGCTACCTTCCAGGCGAGGCCCCTCTCCGGGCACCCCGCGTTCGCGACCTGCGCGCCTGCCGGGCCCATTCCCGGGGGTTCGCGTCGGTCGCCACTTCACTGCTTGAACCTTCTTCGGCCGCGCTCCGCTCGAAGCGCGGTCAGGGCGCCTGGCAGTCCCGTGGGACTCCCGGCGCCCTTCCCTACCGTGTCACCAGGACGACTTGGTGACGCCGGTGATCTCGCCGCGCAGCGCGCGGTTGCGCAGGCAGATGCGGCACATCTTGAACTTGCGCAGGAAGGCGCGAGGACGACCGCACAGCGGGCAGCGGTTGTACTGGCGCACCGAGAACTTCGGCTTGCGCTTCGCCTGGGCGATCTTGGAGAGCTTGGCCATTGTCGTGAGGTCCTTGGCTCGAGGGCTTACTGGCGGAACGGCATACCGAAGTGACGCATCAGCGCCAGCCCCTGCTCGTCGTTCCGCGCGGTGGTGACGAAGCTGATGTTGAGCCCCTTCACCTTCTCGATCTGGTCGTAGTTGATCTCAGGGAAGATGATCTGCTCGCGGACGCCGAGCGTGTAGTTGCCCTTCCCGTCGAACGCCTTCGGGGACACGCCCTTGAAGTCACGCACGCGCGGCAGCGCCACGGTGATGAGGCGGTCCATGAACTCGAACATGCGGTCGCCGCGCAGCGTGACGGCGCAGCCGATGGCCTGGCCCTGGCGCAGCTTGAAGTTCGCGATCGACTTGCGGGCGCGCGTCACGATCGGCTTCTGACCGGTGATCGCCGCGAGCTGGTCCACCGCGGACTCGAGGATCTTGTTGTTGGCGAGCGCCTCGCCCAGACCCATGTTGACGACGATCTTCTGGAGCCGGGGAACCTGCATCGGGTTCTTCAGACCCAGCTCCTTCATGAGGGCGGGGACGCCTTCCTTGCGGAAGCGCTCCTTCATGCGCGCCGGCTTGCTCTCGAGGCCTTCCTCGATGTTCGCCGCGAAGCCAACCTTCTTGGCCTCTTCCCTCTTGCCGCGCTTCGCCTTCTTTTCCTTCTGCTCGGCCTTCTTCTCGTCAGCCATCGTCGTGTCCTCTGCTTCGGGGCGCCGTCGTGGACCCAGCGCGTCCGATCAGTCCTTCGAATGAAAATCCGTGAACAACCCGAGGGCCCTGTCCGATACCCGGGCCCTCTTGCCTGCACGCCCCTCTACCCACCCACCTGGGTGGACAGAAGGGCGCGCATACATGCCCCAACAGGGACTCCTAGTCAATCAGGGCGTCGCAGTTCTTGCAGAACCGCTTGTGCTTCTCACCCTCGGTGCGGATGCCCACCCGGGTCGGCTTGTCGCACTTGGCGCACACCACCTGGACGTTCGCCAGGGCGATGGTGCCGGGCTTCTCGACAATGCCGCCCTCCGGGCTCTGCGGCGTCTTGCGCAGGTGACGCTTGACCAGGCGCAGACCCTCGACCGTGACGCGACCCGCGTCGCGGTCGATCTTCAGCACCTTGCCGCGCTTCGTCGCGGGGTTCTTCTCGGAGGCCTCGGCCCCGGCCATGACCTGGACCGTGTCTCCCACCTTCATCTTCTGCATGGCTTCCTCTCTCTGGCTGCTCGCCGTCCGGCCTGGGGTCCTGTCAGAGGACTTCGGGCGCCAGCGAGATGATCTTCATGAACTTACGGGCGCGCAGCTCACGGGCCACAGGGCCAAAGATGCGCGTGCCAATGGGCTCCATGTCCTTGTTGATGAGGACCGCGGAGTTGCCGTCGAACTTGATGAAGCTGCCGTCCGGACGACCCACCTCGCGCTTGGTGCGAACGATGACCGCCTTGGCGACGTCACCCTTCTTCACCTTCGAGTTGGGCAGCGCCTCGCGGATCGACACGACGATGACATCGCCGATGGACGCGTACTTGCGCTTCGAGCCGCCGAGCACCTTGATGCAGAACACCTTCTTCGCGCCCGAATTGTCCGCCACGTCGAGCACGCTCGTCATCTGAATCATCTGAGAATCTCCTATCGCCGGTGACCCCACCGGGCCGTCTCACGAGGGCCCAGGCGGAGGTGCGTGCTAGACGTTCTTGCTCTTCTCCAGCACCTCGACCACGCGCCAGCGCTTGTCCTTCGAAGCGGGCTTGGTCTCGGCGATCCGGACCCGGTCACCCTCGTTGATGGTGACCTTCTTCGGGTAGTCGTGGTCCTCCACGTGCGCCTTGTACTTCTCGCGCAGGCTCATGATCTTCCCGTACTTCGGGTGGGGAGCCCGGCGCTGGACGGTGACGACCACCGTCTTCTGCATCTTGTTGGAGGTCACGATGCCCACGCGCGTCTTGGGACGACCGCGGGTGGAGGTCTCAGCCTTGGGTGCTTCAGTCGTTTCAGCCATCTGTTCTCTCACTGTCTCTCATGCACCCGGGCGCTCGGAGTCCCGGATGGCCGCACGCACCCGCTTCCGGGCGAGCGCGCTTGGTGTCTCACGTCTGGGGACTAGCCCTTCGACGTCTTCCGCTTCTCGCTGAGAACGCCGAGCACCCGGGCCAGGTCACGCCGGTGCTTGGTCCGCTCCGCCGGGCTGTCCAGCGAGCCGGTCCGCCGCTTCAGCTGGTCCTGGAACAGCGTCTCGCGCAGCTCCGTCGCCCGCCGCTGCAGGTCGTCCGCCGACAGGTCCCTCAGTTCCTTCGAAGTCGCCATTGCTATCTCCACATGCGCGCGGGAGCCCGCTCGAGAGGGGCTCCCGCCGCGGTGCCTAGAGGCTCAGGTCCGAGCGCTTCACGATGCGGGTGAGCACCGGCAGCTTCGCCTGCGCCAGCTTCAGCGCCTGCGTCGCCACCTCCGGGGTCATACCCTCCATCTCGTAGAGGATGCGACCGGGCTTCACCACCGCGACGTAGTACTCCACGCCACCCTTGCCGGTACCCATACGGGTCTCGGCGGGCTTCTTGGTGATGGGCTTGTCCGGGAAGATCCGGATCCAGATCTTGCCGCCACGCTTCACGTGACGGGTCATCGTGATACGAGCCGCCTCGATCTGCCGGGAGGTGATCCACCCCGGCTGCAGGCTCATCAGGCCGTACTCACCGTAGGTCAGATCGCTGCCACGGTGCGCGGCGCCGGGCGTGCGGCCCTTGTGCATCTTGCGGTACTTCGTACGTGCAGGCTGAAGCATCGTCGTGGTCCTTCACTGCCCTGCCCCGGGTGCCCCCTGTTCGAGGGCACCGGGCGCAAGCGGGCTCTTACCGGTTGGAGGGCATGGGGGCCTGGCCACCCTTGCCGGGGAGGACCTCGCCCTTGCAGACCCAGACCTTGCAGCCAATCTTGCCGTAGGTCGTCTTGGCCTCGGCGAAGCCGTAGTCGATGTCCGCGCGGAGGGTGTGCAGGGGCACGCGGCCCTCGCGGTACCACTCGTAGCGCGCCATCTCCGCGCCACCCAGGCGGCCCGAGCAGGCCACGCGGATGCCCTTGGCGCCGAACTTCATGGCCGTCTGCAGCGCCTTCTTCATGGCGCGGCGGAAGGCGATGCGGCGCTCGAGCTGGGTGGCGATGTTCTCCGCCACCAGCTGCGCGTCGGTCTCCGCCTTGCGGACCTCGACGATGTTGAGGAAGACCTCGTTCTTCGTGAACTGCTGGAGGTCCTTCTTCACCGTCTCGATGCCCGCGCCGCGCTTGCCGATGACGATGCCCGGACGCGCGGTGTGGACGTTGACCTTCACCTTGTTGGCGGCGCGCTCGATCTCCACCTTGGACACGCCCGCGTGGTTCAGCGACTTCTTCACGAACTCGCGGATGCGGATGTCCTCATGCAGCCACTGCGCGTAGTTCTTGTGCTCGAACCACTTGGAGTCCCAGGTCTTGATGACGCCAAGCCGGAACCCGATCGGATGAACTTTCTGTCCCAACGTGAATCTCCTTGAAGCGTCCGGGCAGGGCCCGACGGGTCCTACTTCTTGGCCTCGGCCAGCACCACGTGGACGTGGGCGGTCTTCTTCTTGATGGGGGTCGCCCGGCCCATGGCGCGCGGCATGAACCGGCGCTGGGTGGGGCCCTGGTCCACGGAGATGGTCTTGACGTAGAGCGTGTCCACGTCGACCTGCCCCTTGGACTTGTCCGTCGCGTTGGCCACGGCGCTCTTGATGAGCTTCTCCACCGGGAGGGCCGCCGCGCGGGGGGTGAACTTCAGGATGTTGAGGGCCGCCTCGACGGGCTTGCCCCGGACGAGCGCCGCGACGGTGGACAGCTTGCGCGGGCTCATGCGCAGGAAACGCAGATGTGCAGTCGACTCCATGGTCATCTCCTCAGCCTCTCAGGCAATGCACCTGGCTACTTGCCCGGCGCCTTGGCGACCTTCTTCTCCGCCGAGTGACCGCCGAACGTACGCGTCGGGGCGAACTCGCCGAGCTTGTGGCCGACCATGTTCTCCGTGACGAACACCGGGATGAACTTCTTCCCGTTGTGCACCGCGAAGGTGTGACCCACGAACTCCGGAAGGATGGTGGAGCGGCGGGACCACGTCTTCACGACAGTCTTCTTGTTCGTCTTGATCATGTCCTCGATCTTCTTGACGAGGAAGTCGTCGACGAACGGACCCTTCTTGATCGAACGAGCCATGGCTTGCGAATCCTCTTACTGGCTGCGCGCGCCCTGGCGGCGGCCGCTCACGATGAACTTGTCAGTACGCTTGTTGGTGCGCGTGGTGAGGCCCTTGGTCTTCTTGCCCCACGGCGACACCGGGTGCGGGTTACCCTGACCGGACTTGCCCTCACCACCGCCGTGCGGGTGGTCCACGGGGTTCATCGCCAGACCACGAACCGTCGGGCGGATGCCCAGCCAGCGGCTCTTACCCGCCTTGCCGATGCGGATGATCTCGTGCTCGATGTTGCCCACCTGGCCCACGGTGGCGCGGCACTCGATGAGGACCATGCGGACGGAGCCGGAAGGCATGCGCACCTGCGCGTAGCGGCCCTCCTTCGCCATCAGCTGGCCAGAGGTGCCGGCGGAGCGGATGATCTGCGCGCCGCGGCCCGGCTTGAGCTCCACGTTGTGGATGACCGTACCCACCGGGATGTTCTGCAGCGGCAGGGAGTTGCCCGGACGGATGTCCGCCTGCTCACCGGCGAAGAGCGTGTCGCCCACGTTCAGGCCCACGGGGGCCAGGATGTAGCGCTTCTCGCCGTCCGCGTAGTGCAGCAGCGCGATGTTCGCGGTGCGGTTCGGGTCGTACTCCACCGCCACGACCTTGGCCGGCACGCCGTCCTTGTCACGACGCTTGAAGTCGATGACGCGGTAGCGGCGCTTGTGACCACCGCCCTGGTGACGGCGGGTGATGTGCCCGTGGACGTTGCGGCCGCCCGAGCGCTTCATCGGCTCGGTCAGCTTCTTCTCGGGCGCGTCCTTGGTGATGTCCGCGAAGTCGGACACCGTCATCAGACGGCGGGCGGCGCTTGTCGGCTTGTACTTCTTGATGCCCATGGTGTGTTCCTCAGGCTGACCTCACGCCGTAGCGTCAGGCCGCCCCTCCCTCGAAGAGTTCGATCGAGTCGCCTTCCTTGAGGGTGACGACCGCCTTCTTGAAGTTGGGCCGCTTGCCGATGCTCCGACCCACGCGCTTGATCTTGCCGCGGACGATGTTCGTGCGGACGCCCTCGACGGTGACCTTGAACAGCGTCTCCACCGCGCGAGCCACGTCGTGCTTGGTGGCCTTGCGGTCGACGATGAACGAATACTGCCGGAACTTCTCGCGGGCCTTGTCCAGCTTCTCGGTGATGAGCGGGCCCTTGATGACGTCGCTGAGATTCATGAGAGCGCCCCTTCGAGGGACTTCGCGGCCGCGGAGGTGAGAACCAGGTGCGAGTGCTTCAGCACCGCCTCGAGGTTGAGACCCTCGGGGGGCAGCACGTCGAACTTCGCCAGGTTGCGCACGCTGCGGTGCAGGTTGGTGTTGCCCTTCTCGTCCACCACAAGGGCGTTCTGCAGCTTCAGGCGCTTGGTGAGCACCTCGAAGGCCTGCTTGCTCTTGGGGGCATCCAGGGAGAATCCGCTCAGGATGATGAGCGTCTTCTCCTTGGCGCGCAGGGACAGCGCGGACTTCAGCGCACCGCGGCGCACCTTGCGGGGCGGGCGGTAGAAGTAGTCGCGAGCCTTGGGAGCCATCGCCTTGCCGCCGCCCACCCAGTGGGAAGCGCGGATGGAACCCTGGCGGGCGCGACCGGTGCCCTTCTGCTTCCAGGGCTTCTTGCCGCCGCCGCTGACCAGCGAGGTGTTCTTCACCCCCACCGTGCCGCGACGCCGGTTGATCTGCTGCATCTTCGCGACCTCATAAAAGAGGTGCGTGTTCGGCTCGGTGCCGAAGACCTCGTCGGAGAGCTCGATCTCCGACACCTTCTTCAAATCCAGGTCGACAACGTCAAACTTCGCCATGGCACTTTCCTCGCGGGGGTCGGAGTGAAACCACTCGGACGCCCACCCGCTTCCTAGGACTTGATCTCGACGTCAACGCCGGCCGACAGATCCAGCTTCATGAGCGCATCCAGCGTCTGCTGCGTGGGCTCGAGGATATCGAGCAGGCGCTTGTGCGTACGGATCTCGAACTGCTCGCGGCTCTTCTTGTCCACGTGCGGCGACCGCAGAACCGTGAACTTGTTGATGCGCGTAGGAAGCGGGATCGGACCGGCCACCTTCGCGCCCGTGCGCTTGGCCGTCTCGACGATCTCTCCCGCGCTCTGGTCCAGGAGCTTCGAGTCGTATGCCTTCAACCGGATGCGGATCTTCTGTGTCGCCATTCGCAAGAACCTCTTAGAACGAACCCTGTGCCACCGCCTCGGGAGGCGCTACGACCGACGTCCCCTGGTTGTCACAGAGCCGTTTCTTCAGAACGAAGGGGCGCGGTGATTACCATCCCGCCCCGGTGTATGCAACTGGATTTCCTCCGGCTCCCTGGAAATTCCCTGGACGGGACGTCCGAGGGAGCCGGAAGGGGTCTACTACTCGATGACCTCGGCCACGACGCCGGCGCCCACCGTGCGGCCGCCCTCGCGAACCGCGAAGCGCAGCTCCTTCTCCATCGCCACCGGGGTGATCAGCTCCACCTCGATCGCGATGTTGTCGCCCG